>DDPP01000067.1:17700-19992 GCA_002342255.1 Micrococcales bacterium UBA2465 | reverse complement strand
GTTTATCTTTCAACCAAGAACACCATCTTGAAGGCTTACGATGGCGCATTCAAGGATGCCTTCCAAGAGGTTTTTGATACTGAATACAAGGCAAAGTTTGAAGCTGCTGGTCTGACTTATGAGCACCGTCTAATTGACGACATGGTTGCTGCTGCTTTGAANNGGTGGCTACGTCTGGGCTTGTAAAAACTATGACGGTGACGTTCAGTCAGACACGGTCGCTCAGGGCTTTGGTTCGCTAGGACTGATGACCTCAGTGCTAACTACTCCTGATGGCAAGACTGCTCTTGCCGAAGCAGCTCATGGAACTGTTACTCGTCACTACCGTGACTGGCAAGCAGGTAAGAAGACCTCGACTAACCCGATTGCATCTATCTATGCCTGGACCAGAGCTTTGATGCACCGTGCAAAACTAGACAACACTCCAGAAGTTCACAAGTTTGCAGAGACACTTGAAGATGTAGTTATCAAGACTGTTGAAGCAGGGAACATGACTAAAGACTTGGCGCTACTTGTTGGAGGCGATCAGGGTTATCAGACCACTGATGAGTTCATGGCTACTCTGGCTGAGAATTTGAAAGCACGTCTTGGCTAATTGTTGATAACCCAAAGGATTTTTGGGTTGTGTAAAACTCCAGCAGGATTTCTGTTGGAGTTTTACTTTTATCAGCATGCATGTTAAAAATCTTTTGCGTTGGCCAAAGCTAACCATCTTTATCGCACTTATCTCAATTGCCATCGGATCTCTGTTTGTTCCAGGTGTCTATGCGCAATCAACCGCACCAACTGCAAACTGCAATGCCAGCAGAACCAGTTGTACGGTTACCTTTCCCTATTCCGGTGATTACTATGTATGGAGTCCACCAGCCGATGTTCGGACCATGAGTTTGAGTATTTCAGGAGCTCAAGGTGGTCGAAGTGGCGGTAACGGAGCTAAAACCAATGCCACCTTCAAAACTATTCCTACTGGCCCGCTCTATATCTTCGTCGGTGGGCAAGGCTCATCTGGAAATGGAGCAGCTGGAGGTTTTAACGGCGGGGGTGCAGCAGGTAGCGGTCACGGAGATGAAGGATCTGGTGGTGGAGCTACCGACATTCGAACCGGTTTGCTTTTAGCTGACCGCTTTGTCGTTGCTGGCGGTGGCGGGGGAACCGGTGGTTGGGTTGGTGGAGTTGGTGGCTCTGGTGCTCAACTGGGAAATGCCGGCTCTAATGGCCAGGGAACTGGCGGTAGTGGTGGCACCGCCTCAGCCGGTGGTGCAGCTGGAGTCTCATACGGTGCTGCGACTTCCGCCCCGACTGCTGGAGCTCTTGGAGTTGGAGGAACCGGAGGAAGTGCTAACACACCGGGCACAACTGTTGCCGGTGGTGGCGGCGGTGGCGGCGGCTACTTCGGTGGCGGTGGCGGTGGCGCAGACACCGATCCGGTTGGCGTCGATGGTGGCGGTGGTGGTGGAGGATCCAGCTACGCAAACTCAAGCAAAGTGCAATCCGTGAGTTACTTTTCCGCCTACCAATCTGGCGATGGTGTGGCAAGCATCACTTACAACTTTGGACCAACCGTAACTTCATTTACCACTCCTGCATCACCTAGTAATGCTACAAATCCAGTTTTCAACATCAGCTTTGGTCAATCAGTGACAGGGCTAACTGCAGATGACTTTACAATCTCAGGTTCAGCTACCGGTTGTTATGTTTCGCTGTTAACCGGATCCGGCGCTAATTATGCTGCGACCGTTGCTGGATGTGCTGATGGAACCATCGCGCTGACCTTGAAAGCGGACACGGTTAATGGAAATGCCATTGGTCCGGTGCGCGCAGTTTCAACTCCTACCATTACTCTGGATAGAACTCTCCCAGAAATTAGCAGTCTAACCAAACAACCAGGCAGTAATGATCTTGTAATTTATAAAGCGGTATTTACCGAAACCGTAACTGGACTTTCGGCTGATGCAACCGACTGGTTGGTTAAAGGTGATGGTTGCGTGATTCAATCGCTAACCGGATCTGGAACAGATTATGTGATCACACTCAGTGGGTGTCTTGATGGACATCTAGCTGGATTGGCGTTGAACCAGCTATCTGTTGTTGACACAGCAGGTAACGTGGGTCCAAGTTCGCTAAACCAAACTGGTGTGACCAAAATCGACACATCTGCACCGATATTTCACGTCACAGATGTGACTGCTCCAGGAACAGGAGGAACTCCTGGTTGGGTTTTTGATAGCGAAGAACCAGTGAACGGAATGACTGCTGGGAAGTTTGTATTTTCTGGAACTGCCTCAGGTTGCA
>DDPP01000067.1:11115-17695 GCA_002342255.1 Micrococcales bacterium UBA2465 | reverse complement strand
GGTGTTGGGTCGACACAAGTTACCCTTTCTGCTAATTCGGTTATAGACCAAGCAGGAAACTATGGACCAGCATCTGCAGTTGTTTCAAATGTCGTCACCATCACCGCAGATGAAGTGGTCAACCAAAGAGTGAACCCGCCCGGTGGTAGCCAAGGGGCCCATGTTGTTGAACCTGAACTTCCAACTGTAGTTCCAAATCCATCGGAGCAGCAGAAGCTCCCTCAAGGACTGGACAAAACCAAGGATTCTCAGAGCCAACCGCAAACCAAACCTAGTCAAACTCGGCCAAAACAGGCTGAGCCAAAACCTAGCGGTTCCACTTCTGAACTACCCTTAGGTCTAACCCTGCTGGCTATCGCCCTGTCGGTATTTGCCATCGCCAGTGGTCGGAAGCCTCGAAAGCGCAGACACTAAAGAAAAGGCCCTCAATCGAGGGCCTTTTTCTAATCTAAAGGTTTCCGCTCCGACCTGGTGCGATTGCCATAAACCACTGCTCGCCAGACCAAAATACCGACAAGAATAATGCCAACTACGATCATGGCAATGCCAATAACAGTTACCACTTGCATCGTTGCTCACATTCTTGAAGATATTCGTTTTGCCTAGAAAATCCTATGAAACATTCGCTAAAACGACGTTTACCTCATGTTGGAGTGTCTATTTTGGCCTGTTCAGACCAAGAATGGCAACTGGGTTAGAATTGGGCTATCGCAACTGGCGCTAAAGATGGGTTTCCATCAGGGAGCGAAGGCATTTTTGGTCGTGCGCCTGGGCCAAAGCACCCAAGCCATATAGGAGTTCCCCAATGAATAACATGCCATCCAGCTTCAATTCGGCTCTAGCCGCCACCGATCCGGAAATAGCCGCGGTATTACAGGCAGAGCTTGACAGACAACGTGATTACCTAGAGATGATTGCTAGCGAAAACTTCGTCTCTAGAGCGGTGCTGGAGGCCCAGGGCTCCGTTTTGACCAATAAATACGCCGAAGGATACCCAGGTAAGCGATACTACGGTGGTTGTGAAGCGGTGGATATCGCTGAGAACCTAGCCAGAGACCGAGCAAAAATACTTTTCGGAGCTGAGCATGCAAATGTTCAACCACACTCTGGTGCTAGTGCAAATGCGGCAGTGCTGATGGCATTAGCAAATCCAGGCGATCGCATTTTGGGCTTGGAACTTGCTCACGGTGGTCATCTAACCCACGGTATGAAATTGAACTTCTCTGGAAAAATGTATGAAGCTCACGCCTATGGTCTTAATCCTGAGACTTTCTTGATTGACATGGATATTGTTCGAGCTCGTGCCCATGAAGTAAAGCCTGCTGTGCTAATTGCTGGTTGGTCGGCATATTCAAGACATCTTGATTTTGCAGAGTTCAGAAAAATAGCTGACGAGGTTGGTGCGAAGTTGTGGGTAGACATGGCACATTTTGCTGGCTTGGTGGCAGCTGGTGTCCATCCGAACCCGGTTCCATTTGCCGATGTTGTTTCAACCACAGTGCACAAAACTCTTGCTGGACCAAGATCTGGTTTGATTCTTTGCAAAGCAGAATATGCCAAGAAGATTGACTCAAGTGTTTTCCCCGGTCAACAGGGTGGACCACTGATGCATGTGATTGCAGCTAAAGCGGTTGCTTTCAAGGCAGCTATGGAAGGTGAATTCAAGGAACGTCAAGAGCGAACAATTCGCGGAGCTCAACTCATTGCCGACAGATTAATGCAGCCTGATGTTCTTTCACATGGTGTCGATGTTTTGACCGGAGGCACCGAAGTTCACCTGGTTTTGGTTGACCTAAGAAATTCAGAAATAGATGGCAAGACTGCTGAAGATTTGCTTCACGATGTTGGCATCACCGTCAACCGCAACTCAGTGCCAAACGATCCAAGGCCAGCCCTGGTTACTTCTGGAGTGAGAATCGGAACCCCCGCTTTAGCTACAAGAGGTTTTGGCGATAAAGAGTTCACCGAGGTGGCTGACATTATTGCTCACGTTTTGATGCCAAACCCAGATATCAGTGTCTTAGCTGACCGAGTTAAGAAATTGACTCAAGAGTTCCCGCTATACAGCGGCTTAGAGAACTGGTAAACAGTTGGTAGCCGTTGTATTAGATGGTAGGGCAACTGCTAAAACCATTAAAACCGAGTTAGCTCAAAAGGTAATCGCCCTCAAAGAACGCGGCATTACCCCGGGTCTTGGAACCTTGCTAGTCGGTGATGACCCAGGCTCTCATGCTTATGTTGCTGGCAAGCACCGAGATTGTGCTGAAGTTGGGGTCCATTCCATTCGAATTGATTTGCCCGCCTCGGCCAGCGTTGCAGATGTAAAAGCCGCCATCAAAGATTTAAATGATGCCAAAGAGGTCACCGGTTACATTGTTCAGCTACCTCTGCCGTTCGGTTTTGATACCAATAACATGCTGGAACTGATTGATCCAGACAAAGACGCGGATGGATTGCATCCACTGAACCTCGGGAAGTTGGTGCTAGCTGGGGGTGAGGAAATGACTTCGCCATTGCCTTGCACTCCTGCCGGAATAGTTGAACTTTTAGAACGCTATGACATTCCACTCCGAGGAGCCGAGGTTGCCGTTATTGGAAGAGGCGTAACTGTGGGAAGACCACTTGGCTTTTTGTTGACCAAAAAAGGTATCGACAGCACGGTAACTGTTTTACACTCATCGTCAAAAGACATCCCAGATGCAGTTAGACGCGCTGACATAGTTGTTGCTGCCCTGGGTAGTCCACACTTTGTAAAAGCAGCTTGGATTAAGCCTGCTGCTGCTGTCTTGGATGTCGGCATAACCAGGGTGGAAACCGCAACTGGTTTTGAGTTGTTGGGCGATATAGATCCTGGAGTTGCGCAAGTCGCTGGATATCTTTCACCTAACCCAGGTGGAGTTGGCCCAATGACTAGAGCCATGTTGGTCCGCAATGTGGTAGAGGCTGCCAGTTCAATTAACTGACAGCCTCTAAATGGTTAATTCTTAGTAATTCTTATTTACTTCGCTCACCAGCGAGGTGCTGAAGCAGTCAGTGTGTGAACGAATTTGAGAAGCATAAGTTCCCAATTCTGCATAGCCAGGTATTCCATAAATTTGCTCGTCGGACCAGTTAGTTTCGATGGTCTTGATTAGTTGAGCGTTGGATTCGCACCAACCTGAAAGTTTTGGCATGATCAAAGTCATTGTGTATGTTTTGTTGCTCTTACCGTCTGACCCAGTGACCTTGATGCTTAGAGTGTTTTTACCCTCTTTGAAATTCTTATCTCCCTTAATTTCAACTACAGCATTACCATCAGTTGGTCTGGCGTCTACGTATACGGATTCAACACCGGTAGCAAGTTTGATTGTGTCCCCACCATTTAGGTTGTAGGCAACGTCATCGACTCGCAACAATTTCAAGGTCACCGGAGCCACCGCTGTTACGTTTATAAAGATTACTGCGACGGCCAGAATACCTGCCACTGCCATGGTGATGGGCATGATAAATTTCTTCACTCTAAATCCATTCTTTGAATAGCTGATGGTCTAAAAACCTCTTGAAAACTAGTTTCTCACAGATTTGTGGCGTCTATGCGCCTTTCTTGGGGAAGGTGTTCGCCAACGCCGCCGATTCGATTCCGACTAAGGTGCCTTATGAGTTGAATCCTCTGGATTGGGGGAGTTTGGCTCTATTTCGGGCCAGAACTGGGGCACCGAGAGCATAAAGTGAATTCCACGCCATGACTTTGAGTCTAGAATGTGGGCATTTGCGACCAAATGTAGTCTCGCGAAGCCTCTCTATTCAGGACACAAGGACAAAAACCCCTACCCGCGCTCTAGAACTGGTTCTTTTTTAGGGCTAGATAGCTTGAGATAAGTTTTCAGACGCGTATTGTTCGAGCACGGTTCAGGCAACTAAATGCTAATCAAGCATTTGGGTTGCGGCTAATTCCCTATATAAAGGTGTTGAGCGGAGCAATTGTTTGTGGGTTCCAGAGCCAATCACTTTTCCAGATTCTAGAACGATGATTTGATCGCTGTCTACCACAGTGGAAAGCCGGTGGGCGATAACTATCAGGGTTCGGTTCTTAGCCACCGCATCAATAGCTTCTCGCATTCGCTGCTCATTAAGGCCGTCTAAAGAT
This sequence comes from Micrococcales bacterium UBA2465, assembly GCA_002342255.1. Classification (GTDB taxonomy): domain Bacteria; phylum Actinomycetota; class Actinomycetes; order Actinomycetales; family Microbacteriaceae; genus Rhodoluna. The sequence goes on along the minus strand of DDPP01000067.1, from coordinate 13,569 downwards.
GACGTGGATTCGTCAAGCAGCAAAATCGGTGGTGCTGAAAGAAGTGTTCGGGCAATTGCTAATCTTTGTCGTTCACCGCCAGAGAGCATAATTCCCTGTTCACCAACTTCAGCATCTAATCCGCGCTTATCTCGCTTTAAGACAGCGGTTAGATTTACTTCAGCTAAAACTCTCCTTAGATCTTTCTCATTTGCATCAGGAGCACCAATCAGGAGATTGTCTCTAATCGAACCAGCAAGAACTGGAGCATCCTGTTCGACATAGCCAATTTGTGCTCGCAAATCTGATCGGCTCAGCGATCTAACTGGTTGACCATCTAGCAATATTTCGCCAGCTGTTGGCTCATAGAAGCGCTCAACCAAACTAAGTAGCGTCGATTTACCTGCACCAGAAGGACCAACTATTGCCACTCTGGTGCCTCGTTCAATTTTGAACGAAACCCCTTTCAAAATTTCTTTAGGTTCAGAAGAGGTAATCTCACCTGACTCAGAAGTTTCTGGTCTGGCTGGATAGGCGAATTTAACTTTGCGGAACTCAATTGCAGTTGAATTCACTGCCTTTCGTTTTGAAGGTTGCGATCTTTCAACATCGGTATCTTCTAGCGGGATATCGAGTATTTCTTGAATACGAGCCAATGCACCGAGAGCTGACTGAACCGAAGTGTATGCTCCAAAGAATTGTCCAACTGGACGTATCATCAGGAACATCAGCAAGATGAAAGTAATCAGATTAGCCACCTCAGTCTGACCGGTGGCAACTCGGTATCCACCAACACCCAGAACAACGATGAATGCGCCGTTGGCAGCCAGTCCACCGATAGGTGTTACCCAGGCGTTGATCACAGCAATCTTCACACCTTGGCTATAGGCATGTTTGGCATCTTCTTCTATTTGTTCTGATTCTCGAGTCTCTGCTCGAGCTGCTCTTATGGTGCGCACGGCCGAAAGGGCTCGCTCAACGGCCGCCGACATGTTACCAACTCTTTCTTGGGCCTTGGTGGTAGCGGCGCGAATCCTTCTGGAGGTTAGACCAATTGCAGCCACCGCAACAGCAATCATGATCAGAGTTAGAACTAGCAGCAGCCAGTCGATGAATGCCATGGCTATTACTGAGCCAACAAATATAAGTGCTCCACCGGCTCCATCAATGAGGCCTTGTGTCAGAGCAGCTCTGAGCAAAGTGGTATCAGAACCAACTCTGGAAACCAGGTCCCCGGTTCTGCGAAGGTCATACTCCTGAATCCGAAGTCTTAGCAATCGGGTGGATAGTTTCTTGCGTGCAGAAAAAACTACACCTTCACCCGCTTTAGCCAGAACTAAATACATAGCACCGCTGGTGACTGCCGATAGCAAGGTGATAACTAGCAGGGCTATACCTAAAGGCAGCACATCATGGTTATTTTGAACTGCACTAATTATCTGCCCGACCACCAGCGGTTGAGCCAGGTTGACTCCGGCTCCAAGTAATGAAAATATCACCGCAATAATTAACAGCCCACGCTGTTCCTTCATGTATGGAACTAACTGATTGAACTTAGCCTTAGGTCCAGAGTCTTTACCCGGTCTGCGACGAGACCCGCCCATCATGCTCATAACTTATCTTTCTTGGATTAGACCCGGATCGCCCAGGATTTCTTCATTTAGTAAATATCGAATTTCTTGCAGAGATAACGCTTCAGTGTATGCGGTGTTTTTATAGAACCTACTAAAGTCAACTCTATTTAGAGCAGCTAATACTCTTTTATCATGCAACTTTAGAAACATTACTGTGCTGTTAGGCACCCTATCGAAGCTTGTCTTTACCTTGCCGCAGCCGTAGCCAAACACGGTGATGGCAACGTCGGCATCTGCTGGAGCGGACTTGGAAATCAGACCGTGATCAGAAACCTTCACCAAGTCTCGAGCTTGTTCTTTCTTTTGCCAAATCTGGAAGCAGGTGTTTAGCCTAGATTTCTGCCAGACCATATCTCCAGCGTCATCGACATAGTCAATATTTAGGTCCTCATCATGAATCAGATGAAAAAATCTATCCAAGCGGTTGATGACAGACCACTTCCGCCAACTGCGAGGAACTACAAAAGCGATGAATTCGCTGGCTTGAGCTGCTTTATTAAAAAAGGGAATGCTAAGCGAATTGTTTCTGCCAAATGGGGGATTGGATAGGGTGATGGCATTTTTTATCCCTGACAGGTCGGCAGCCAGGAAATCAGCGCGAATCACCCCAGCCGCTTTCGGCTCGATGTCAAAACTGACCAGATTTGTGACCCCAAAGTTTTCGGCTGCTTTGAGAAAAGAGCCAGTGCCGCCGGCAGGTTCAATCACTGTTCTTTCCGCAAAATTTGGGACAAAGGAGCAGAGTATTTCAGTTAGCTTCAGAGCCAGAGGTTCAGGTGTGTAGAACTGCTCTTTGCCGGTTATTCTCCGATTACCTAGCTTGGCTTTACTGGTCATATGC
>DDPP01000067.1:0-11021 GCA_002342255.1 Micrococcales bacterium UBA2465 | reverse complement strand
CTAACCAAGGTTTATGGAGATTTTAAGGCTGTTGACGGCATCAATTTCACTGTAACTCGCGGTGAATCTTTTGGATTGTTAGGCCCTAACGGTGCCGGTAAATCCACCACCATGAAAATGATTGCTTCCACCAGCCAACGAACCAGTGGTGAATTATTGATTTTAGGTAAGGATCCAAATAAATCTGGCCCAGANNATGAAAATGATCGCATCCACCAGTCAACGAACCAGTGGTGAGCTGTTGATTCTAGGTAAAGACCCAAACAAATCTGGTCCTGAGATTAGAGCTCACCTTGGTGTAGTGCCTCAGCAAGATAACTTGGATCGTGAACTCAAAGTTTGGGAAAACCTAATGGTTTACGGACGTTACTTTGGTCTGAGCCGAAAGTGGCTAAAAGGAAAAATCGAAGAACTCTTGGAATTTGCCCAATTAGTTGAAAAGCGGGATAACAAGACCGAAGAGCTCTCCGGCGGTATGAAGCGCAGACTAACCATCGCTCGCGGTCTAGTAAATGAACCAGAAATTCTGATGTTGGATGAACCAACCACTGGTTTAGACCCACAGGCCAGACATATTCTTTGGGACAGATTGTTCCGCCTAAAAGAACAAGGTGTGACCCTAGTTATCACCACACATTACATGGACGAAGCTGAGCAGCTCTGTGATCGCCTGATGGTTATGGACAAAGGCAAGATTATGGCCGAGGGTTCCCCCGCAGAACTTATCAAGAAATATTCCAGCAAGGAAGTTTTGGAAGTTAGATTCGGTAGCGACAACAATGCGACTGTTGCCAAGGAGCTAGAAGGCATCGGTGAACGTTTAGAAATTCTTCCGGACCGGATCTTGGTTTACGCCGAAGACGGTGAAAAAGCTTTAGAACAAATCGTGAAGAAGGATTTACATCCGGTGACTTCACTAGTCAGAAGATCTTCATTGGAGGATGTATTTCTTCGACTCACCGGAAGAACGTTGGTTGACTAATGTCAATTGAAGTCAGAAACGAACCAAAGATGACTTGGACGGGGGCTCGTAACCTAGTTGATCCGCGGATACCGATGAGTCGCGGTGCCCTCTATGTTGCTGAGAATCGAATTCGCAACATGCTGAAGTGGTGGAGTTCAATCATCGCCTTTGGTTTAGGAAACCCAACACTATATTTACTCTCAATCGGTATTGGTATTGGCTCTCTGGTTGATTCTTCGCTAGGCCCAAATGCCATCGATGGAGTCAACTATCTAACTTTCCTAGCTCCTGCCTTGCTGGCGAGTGCTGGAATCCAAGGGGCTATGGACGAAGTTACTTGGCCGACCCTAGAAGGTTTTGTCTGGGATAGAACATTTTTCTCGATGAATGCCACTGCAATCACCGGTCGGCAGATTGTCAACGGCATAATGTTGGCTGCCATGGCCAGGTGTGTATTACAGGTTTTCATGTATGAGATATGTCTGTTAGCTTTTGGTGCAATTAGCTGGCAATCGTTACCAATACTGCTTTTGGTTGGATCGTTTGCAGGTTTAGGTTTTGCCGCCCTGATGTTAGCTTTTTCTGCCAGCATCAAAGACGATGATGGCATTTTCGCTTTGGTAGGAAGATTCGTAATTACTCCGATGTTTATGTTCTCCGGAACTTTCTACCCAATTAGTTCGCTACCGATCTATTTGCAATGGATTGGCTGGGCTTCGCCGCAATGGCATGCAACCAACCTAGGAAGAGCAATGTCTTATGGTATGCCTGTAGAGCCATGGCTACTCCTGATTCACTGGGGGAGCATGCTGGTGATGACGGTGGTTGGTTTTTACTGGGCTTATCGAGTCTTTGAACGGAGGCTAGCCAAATGAGCATTATCAACGCAACCGTCGATTCAGCCATAGCTATCGCCGAGCGCAGAAGAGGAAAACTTGGTGCCGGAGTTTATTCCGGGAGATCTCGAGTGGTTCTGGAAAGAGGTTTATACGCTCTCAAGTCCTCTACTTGGATGGTGGTTGCCTCGGGATTTGTCGAACCGGTTTTCTATCTTTTAGCTTTCGGTTATGGCATAGGCCAGTTCATCAGTGGGGTTACCGATGGTAATGGTAACCCGATAACTTATGCCCAATTCATTGCGCCAGCATTGCTTGCTACCAGTGCGATGAACGGCGCTATTTATGACTCGACCTGGAATGTTTTCTTTAAGATGCATTTCGGCAAGGTGTATAACGGCATGCTTTCAACTTCAATGGGAACTTTGGATGTTGCCCTGGGTGAAATCAGTTGGGCGCTGCTTAGAGGCTTGGCCTATGCGATTGGTTTTATGGCAGTAGTTTCCAGCATGGGCTTGGTGCCCTCACTCTGGGGTCTGTTAGCCATCCCCGCATCAGTTTTGATTGCCTTTGGTTTTGCCTCAGTTGGTATGGGGGTAACCAGTTATTTGAAGAATCATCAGCAGATGCAGTGGGTGCAGTTAGTTATGTTGCCGATGTTTCTGTTTTCGGGAACTTTTTATCCGCTAACCATTTATCCGGTTGCGGTTCAATACTTCATTCAAGCGATGCCGCTATGGCAAGCCATTCAATTGGTAAGAGGTTTGACTCTAGGTAACTTGGACATTGCGATGCTTGGTCACATTCTTTACTTCGTGGTTATGATAATCGGCGGACTGTATTTCACAACCCGCCGACTAACAGCTTTGTTCTTGAAGTAGTTTTAGCTTGCGCTAACGTTTCCAAACACTGCAAGCACAATGTTCAAGATGGTCATAGCTGCGATGCTAGGTACAACCCACATTGGTGTTGGATCCTTCTTGCGATTGGTGATGGCAACGAAGAAGATAACCATTAAGACAACTAACTTAATGAGAAGTATTAGAACATTAAGCTTTGCTGGATCTGCCAAGCCGGCCATAACCAGCCCTGAAATCAGCATTAGGTAAGCACCGTGGAAAACACCGGCATTCATCTTCATTCCTGATCGCATTTGCTTCATGGAAGTGAGGAAACCTGCTAGGAGTGAGGCAATACCTAAGAAGTGCAGCACTAGAAAAGCATTGATAATTATTGTTTTGGTAGATTCGTCCACAATATTCCTTATCTCTCTGTGTTACTTCTTAGTCTATGAGCGAAGTCTGGCCATATGTATTGCCGCCTCGACCGCTTCAGCACCTTTATCTTCATTACTATTTGGTAAACCAGCACGATTTAGGGCCTGTTGCTCATTGTCAACAGTCAGTAATCCAAAGCCAATTGGCACCCCATAGTCAAGCTGCACCTGAGTAAGCCCCTGGGTAGCCGCGTCACAAACGTATTCAAAGTGCGGTGTTTCGCCTCGAATTACCACTCCTAAAGCGATGATGGCATCGGCGTCATCTTCAGCGGCCCACTTAGCTGCCAGGGGTAGTTCGAAAGCACCTGGCACTCGAACGACAGTGTAAACATCGTTACCTGAGTCGCGAAGTGCTCTTTCAGCACCGGCTAAAAGCGCTCCGGTGATTTCGGTGTGCCAGCTGGTGACCAAGATGGTTACCGCTAGACCGCTTGAGTCGATGTTTATTTTTGGTGCGTGACCTGCCATTAGTTCTCCATCGCTGCAATATATTCAGGAAGCAGGTGACCCATCTTTGATCTCTTAGCTTCAAGGTAACCAAGGTTTTGGATAGCCTCACCAACAATTACAGGAACGTATGAGTTCACCGGAATTCCATCTTCAATCAGGAAGTTTGCTTTCGCCGGGTTGTTAGTCATCAGTCTTACTGATTTGATGCCTAGTTCTCGAAGAATCGAAACTGCTGCACCATATTCCCTGGCTTCTGATGGCAAACCTAGAGCAACGTTGGCCTCAACTGTGTCTAGACCCTGTTCCTGCAATGCGTAAGCTTTTAGCTTGTTGAGTAACCCAATGCCTCGACCTTCTTGACCTCTTAGGTAAATAACAATTCCACCTTTAGGGTCAGCTTCGATCATGTCCAAGGCATATTGCAACTGAGGTCCACATTCACACTTCAAGGAACCAAAGGCTTCACCGGTAATACACTCTGAGTGCATACGAACTAGAACGTCATCACCTTTTGGGTTTCCCTGAATTATTGCTACGTGCTCAGCACCGGTTTTGATGTCGTAGTATCCTCGCAGTCTAAAATTTCCATGTATCGTCGGGACATTGGCTTCAGCTTCAAAGCGAATTCGGTTGTTTGGATTATGAACGTGATTAATATTGTGTGTTTCAAGATGTGTGACTAATTGTTCGATGGTGATTACCGGAATGTTTTGTTCCTCTCCCGTTTTCAAAAGTTCTGGCATCCGCATCATGGAACCATCATCGGAGAGCATTTCTCCGATAATGCCAACCGGTGTTAATCCGGCGAGTTTCAAAAGATCTACTGTGGCTTCAGTGTGACCGCGGCGACCCCTGACACCATGCGGGTCTGATCTAAGTGGCAAGATGTGACCTGGTCTGATTAGAGATTTAGAACCAGAGAGCTCGCTGGCTAGCGTTCTAGCGGTCAGTGCTCGGTCAGCAGCTGAAATTCCGGTGCTCTCACGATTGACAGCATCAACGGTAACCGTGTAGCTAGTGCCATGTGGATCCTCATTTTGGTTGGTCATCAAAGGCAGTTCGAGCTCGTTTGCTCTACCGTCTTCCATTGGCGCGCAGAGGAAACCTGTGGTGTGTTTGACCATCCAGGCGATTAGCTCTTCAGTAGCAAACTGAGCAGCGATTATGGCGTCACCCTCGTTTTCACGATCTTCATCGTCTGCAACAAAAATAGGCTTGCCAGCTCTTAGTGCATCTAGTGCTTGTTCGATTGTTGATAATGCCATTAGTTATTTCTCATCTCTATTAGTCGCTCAATGTGTTTGGCCATAACATCAACTTCAACATTGACCTTGTCACCTTTGGACTTGTATCCAAGGGTGGTAAGTTTTAGGGTTTCTGGGATCAGGGACAGCCCAACAAAGTCTTCACCTAATTCGTTTACGGTCAGGGAGATACCATCCAAAGTGATGGAGCCTTTCATAACCACATACCTCATCAGTTCCTTTGGAACCTGAATTCTTACCCAGTCCCAGTTTTCACTTTTCTCTCTAGAGATAAAGTGACCAACACCATCGACGTGACCTTGAACATGGTGACCACCGAATCTGGTCTGCATGGTCATGGCACGCTCTAGGTTGATTGGATCTCCTACCTTCACACCATCAAGACTGGTAAGTCTCAAGGTTTCTTTCATCACGTCTGCGGTGAAGCTGCCATTCTCAATTTCAATTGCAGTTAGGCAGGTACCGGAGCAGCTAATCGAATCTCCACGTTTGATATCAGAAGTGACCAGTGGGCCTGAAATGGTGAGTCGAACCGCATCTGGCTGCTCTTCAATGGCAACTACTTTGCCAAGTTCTTCTATAATTCCGGTGAACATTACTGCGCCTTCCTAGCTGTTGCACGAATGAGAATGTCGTTGCCTAATCGATTTACTTCAGTGAAATCAAGTTGTTTAGCCTCAGCCATGGTTGAGATGCCTATCTCTGCAACAGCAGCATTGCTGCCACCTACTAGAAGGGGTGCTTGGTAAATCAGAATCTCATTGAATAGATCTGCTTCAATGAATGAACTCATTACCTTAGCTCCACCTTCGACCAAGAGATGACGAACATTTTTACTCCAAAGGGAACTGATGACTTCGTGAAGGTCATGGGTTTTGAACTGAAGGGTTTCTGCTTCATTGTTGAAAACCCGATGAGATGGACTTAGTTCAGTCTTTCCAAGAATTACTCGAAGCGGCTGGTGCTCGTAGAGCGAGCCATCTGGTTTACGAGCGGTTAGTTCAGGGTCATCTTGAAGAACAGTGTTGGTGCCAACCAGGATGGCATCAATTTCGCTACGAAGTTTATGAACATGATTTCTAGATTCTGGACCTGAGATCCACTTGCTGGTTTTATCAGAAGCTGCACTTCTACCATCTAGAGTTTGAGCCCACTTCAAAGTAATAAAAGGTCTCTTTAACAACATCGAGGTCATCCAAACATTCAACTGCGCTTTGATTTCAGGTTCAAGGACTCCAAAGAACACCTCAACGCCGGCAGCTTCGAGTGTTGAAGCACCGCCGGCTGATGCCTCACCAGGATCTGACACTCCGAATACAACTCTTTTGATTCCAGCGTTGATAAGTTCCTGAGCACAAGGACCAGTGCGTCCAGTGTGGTTGCAAGGCTCTAGTGTGACAACCGCCGTTGCACCGTCTGGAACAGCAGAGAGTTTGCTTAGTGCATCAACCTCGGCATGGTTGGTGCCAGCACCTTTGTGAAAACCTTCAGCGATAACGTTCAAATCTTTGTCTAAAATGACCGCACCAACCTGGGGATTGCCACCGTAGGTTGGGCCGAGTAGGGAAAGTTCCATGGCACGGCGCATTGCCTGCTCAAACTGTTTGGAATCTGTCATCCCGAACCTTCCTTAAATAAAGGACTTCGGGGTAGGGTCGCGTCAGGACCACAAGGCTTAAATAACTCTCAGCCTCTAGTTCTTCTACCATCCGGACTTTTACCGTCGGTTCTGGAATTTCACCAGATCAACCGCCAAACCCAAACACCTAGATGTTTGTTGCCCTCGCAGGCAGCTTGTCGGGTCGCGGACTTTAACCGCCGGTTCAGATTTACACTGACCCCGAAGAACTTCATGGTCAGTCTAGCAGGGCTTTACTTGGATCGATATGCCTGCTTTTTATTCAGATTAAGCCTTTTCTAGCCAAATACTAGTTAAGCATAGAGAGAAGTAGGGGAATCACATCAAGAGTAGAACCAAGATCCTTATAAATCATTTCTGGGCAAGAGTTGCTTGGATTAGCCACTCCTCAGTTCCAGCTTTAGTTTGGGCTCTGAATACTGGTCTCTCTGCTAGGCTCGACTGCTTCCGTATGTCGGATTTGATGATTGGTCACCAAGTAGAGCTTAGTTGCAACGTTATGCTTGATGTTCACAACGGTATTGTCCCGACAGTCCATTGGTTGGAGAAAATTCAAAACTTTGGGTTCATTTTTCTCTTGCCCTTTGCGGTAATCTTTATGACTTTGGCTTTGGTAAGTATTTTTGGATTACGCGAGAGCAAAGGTGTAGGAGCTAACGCAATCCAGCTAACTCCAATAAGCCCAACTCGGTCATACACTGCGGCAAGAGTTTCATCCGTGTCTGCCATAGATTCAGTTCTACTTTGATTAAGTTCACTGGCTAGTTCAGTCTGTTTTTTTGAAAGATAAAGCGCTTATGAAGTCTTTAACCCAATCTTTATACTCCAGTATTTTCAATCAACTTGCTCTGTCCTAAACTTCCCCCGCCAATCGGCCTTTGAATAAAGCATCATCTTTGGGAGTGCTAAAGCGGGCAATCAGGTATCCGCAAATATTTGGACTGGCCCACCCTGACATTCCCTATATCAAAGCACTATGAATCTTAGTTGCCGAACCAAGGCTTCGGATCAAAGTCTGACCAAAATGAAAAACTTTGGCGTTTTGGATTAAAGCAAACTACGTTCTTGGCTTTGCCGGCGATGCAGTATTCGCCGTGTATTACTCTAATTTTGTTAATGTCGTATTTTGCTCTAACATTAGGAACCCTTAGCAAGGCCTTTTTCGCAATAACTAAATCTGCGAGCTTCGAACTTTCTGAGGTTGGAGGCGAGGTTGGGGAGGCCTTGGGTGTTGGTGTTTCGAGAAGTTGAACTTTCGAGATGAGCTCCCTTGTGACTGGGCTTGGTTGGGCTTTTGATTCAACAGAGTTAAGAAAAAGAGTTGTTAAAACTAAAACTACTAACACAATCAAGCTAGCCATGAAGTTTCGAAATTTCTTATTCGCAAAATCAAACTGGTACATTCGAGTGGTCCAATCCGTAGATCTGCATAAGTCCATTATAGTCTCCTGGTCCTAAACCAATACGTTCGCTCAGACAGTAATAAGGTGACGAACTCATGACCTGATGCATCCAAGAATATACGTGATCTAGTCCTAGAGCATGCCCAAATTCGTGAGCTGCAGTGTTTATCAAGAAGTATTCCATTATGGGGCAGCCTGCTGGATCTTGGTAATCGTAAAATGAGTCTTTGAAAACTGAGTTAAGAGCTATGTCCGCCTCGGTGATGTATCGAAGAGAGCTGTCAACGTTAATGCAAGTTGCGCCAAGGGTGAGCGGGCCTAAATCCTTCCAAGACACGAGATTAAAGCCGTCGTAGGACTTGGAGCAGCTGGTGGCCCCAACGAGAGAGGTTTTAGCGGTCGTAGACCCCATGTATGTTGCTTTAAAATTAGTTGAAAATGATTCTCCAGTACATCTGTTTACCGGATACTGCCATAGGGCTATTGCATCTCTTAATCTGTAAATAGCTCTTGACGAACTTTGATTTCTAGGGTCGTAATACCAATAGAAATTAGAGTTCCATCTAACCCCCATAACGCTGTATGTTCCGTAACTGCAACCTGGGTCTCCTGGACCGCTGGCTAGCAAATCATCCGTCATCAGAGTCGTTTGGCTGAGAAATGTGGCGTCTAGAGCATCTTCTTCAGGTGATGTATGAACTTGGTTGACGAAAAGAATATGTTCTAAATTAACTTCCGCAGAATACTCGTTTTCATTTCCGTCTTGAGAATAAAGTTTAAAGATAGTAGCTGTACCAACCTGGGGAGCAACTAAGGACACTCCTTGTTCAAAATTTATTTGAATATTATTTTCTTCGCATATTCGCACTGGCTTGAATACCTCATTTGCAGGCACCGTGACATCATGATTGAGACAGTCAAAGGGCTCATTTGCAAAAGATTTCCCCCTGCTAAAAATTGTCGCAAATAAACTTACGAAAGCGATTGTTAGAAATGCCGAAGTTTTTTTCATTAGACCCCCGTGTGATTTCTTGACCAAATTATAGTTTGGTAGTGTTCCTTTTCAGGAATTTAGGTTCTTGCATTAGTAACAGTCTCATAACATTGAAATAAGAAAAAAATTTAATCTTGGCTAAGTTACTTGGCTGCATGGTAGCCCTGAGCTCTAATGGCAAAGTTATTAGTCTATTTTTATTTTGCTCTAATAAACCCAACTTTTTCATAGACAGTAGCAAGTGTTTTCTCTGCAACCTCTCTAGCCTTGTCTGCTCCTTGAGCCAGGAGACTATCTAGTTCAACTGGATCGCTCATAAGTTCATTTGCTCTGTCTCTGATTGGACCGAGTTTGCTGATAACAACATCTGCAACTTCGCTTTTTAGTGTGCCGTATCCAGCACCTTGGAATCTTTCTTCAAGTGAAATAACCGATTCACCAGATAGAGAGGAGTGAATTGAAAGCAGGTTGGAAACTCCTGGTTTGTTTTCCCAGTCCAGCTTGATGCTGGCATCGGTGTCAGTTACAGCGCTCTTAATCTTCTTGGAGATAGTTGTGTCGTCATCCATTAGATTCACTAAACCTTTAGGGTCAGCTGCTGACTTCGACATTTTTGCTGTTGGGTTTTGCAAATCATAAATCTTTGCGGTTTCTTTGAGGATGTGCGCCTCTGGGATTGTGAAGGTCTTACCAAATCTCGAGTTGAATCGTTCTGCAAGATCACGAGTTAGTTCCAGGTGCTGTCTTTGATCTTCACCCACTGGAACTGCTTTCGGTTGATAAAGCAAAATATCTGCAGCCTGCAAAATCGGATAAGTGAAAAGACCAACAGAAGCAGAATCACTGCCTGCTTTTTGTGATTTGTCTTTGAACTGGGTCATGCGACTTGCTTCACCAAAACCGGTAATGCAGTTCAGTACCCAGGCTAGTTCGGCGTGGGCTGGCACGTGGCTCTGAACAAAAAGGGCAGACTGGCGAGGATCGATACCAGCTGCGATATATTGAGCTGCTGTTCTTCTGGTGTTGATTCTCAGTTCGTTAGGGTCCTGAGGAACAGTAATCGCGTGCAAGTCAACGATTACATAGAAGGCGTTGAACTCTTCCTGCATGTTTACCCAGTTGACTAACGCACCTAGGTAGTTTCCCAAATGTAGGGAAGATGCACTCGGCTGCATGCCGCTTAGAAGATTAGCTTTGCCACTCATGTTAGATAGCGTACTCAACAACTACTGGAGAATGGTCGGTGAAACGGGTATCGTAACTAGCCGCTCGGTGAACTAGGTAACTCTGGGCTAACTTGGCAAGCTTCGAGGTAGCAATCTGGTAGTCGATTCTCCAACCGGTATCAGTATCAAAGGCTTGGCCACGGAATGACCACCAGGTATATGGGCCTGGCACATCTGGATGGAAAGATCTACCAAGGTCTATCCAACCTTGCTTCTGCATCCAAGTGTCGAAGTATGCTCGCTCTTCAGGCAGGAACCCTGTGTTTTTCAGGTTGCCTTTCCAGTTTTTGATATCCAGTTCGGTGTGACCGACGTTTAGATCTCCAACGACAACGCAAAGACCGTCCTCTTTTATTAGTTCTGCCATGCGTTTGGTCATTGCTTCTAGAAATTTGTATTTCTCAACCTGTTTAGGGGTATCAACTTCACCGGAGTGCACATAGGTGCTGATTACAGTTAGAGTTTTAGTTTTGATCTTGAAATCAACTTCGAGCCAACGACCAGCACTGTCAAAGCTTTTAGGACCAAGAGCTGTTCTAGAGGAGAGGGGTTTCATCTTTGAGATAACTGCGACTCCAGCTCGTCCTTTGGCTGAGGCTGCATCATGAAGTATGTGCCAAGAGTTGCCATCTAGTTTTTCAATCTGTTTAAAGATTTCCACCAAATCAGAAGTCTCAGCTCTAACTTCTTGCAAAGCAATGATGTCAGGGGAGTGCTCGACAATCCATTCGATCAAGCCTTTTTTGGCTGCAGCTCTAACGCCGTTTACGTTTATGGTTGCTACTGAAATGTTGGCGGGCATGGGTCAAGTTTAAGACCTATGCGTTGATATAAAGTGTGGTTCCTGTTTTAGTTACGGTGTATTTGCGCAGTGGCATCTGGGCAGGACCTCGGTTAGCCTGTCCAGTATCCATTGAGAACGAGGCACCGTGAGCTGGGCAAACTAAGTTAGAACCTTCAACTCC
>DDPP01000103.1:4062-4594 GCA_002342255.1 Micrococcales bacterium UBA2465 | reverse complement strand
GGGCCTAAACCACCGGGGTGTAGCGTAGTGGCTAGCGCGCCTGCTTTGGGAGCAGGATATCGCAGGTTCGAGTCCTGTCACCCCGACCATTTTTGTGAGATTAAACCGGTTCCACGCTGAACCCTATTCAGGAGAAACTGTTGAAAACTAACGTCGAACGACTAGCCCCGACCAGAGTAAAGATGACCATCGAGGTCACTCCTGAAGAATTCAAGCCTTCGCTAGATCACGCTTATGAACACATCGCTGAGACCGTAAACATTCCTGGATTCCGTAAAGGCAAAATTCCAGCTGCCATTTTGGACCAGAGAGTCGGTCGTGGTGCAATTTTGGCTCACGCCATCAACGATGGCCTAGATGGTATTTACCGTTCAGCTATCGAAACCGAAAAACTTCGCCCGCTTGGCGCTCCGTCAGCTAACGTAGCTCAGGCACCAGATGAAAAAACTTTTGCTGGAAACCTAGTCGTTGAAATCGAAGTTGAGGTTCGTCCAGAAATCAAACTTCCTGAACTAAAGGGTTTGAAAGTAAC
>DDPP01000103.1:1188-4012 GCA_002342255.1 Micrococcales bacterium UBA2465 | reverse complement strand
CTAAAGACTGTTGAGCGTCCAGCTGCTAACGGTGACTTCACTTCAATTGACCTTGTTGCTACCCTTGACGGCAACCAGATTGATCAGGCACAGAACATCTCTTACGAGATTGGTTCTGATTCACTACTGGATGGAATTGATGAAGCGCTACTTACTCTTACCGCAGGGGAGAGCACTACCTTTAAGTCAAAACTTGTTGGTGGCGACAAAGCTGGTGAAGAAGCTGAAATCGCAGTTACTCTAAACGCAGTTAAGGAACGTGAACTTCCAGAGTTGAACGACGAGTGGGCACAGCTTGCTTCACAATTCGACACTGTTGCAGAACTTAGAAAAGACATAGCGGAGCAACTAAAGCGCAGCAAGAGCTACAGCCAGGGGCTTCAGGCTAGAGAACTTCTCACAGAGCAACTACTAACTTTGGTTGATGTTCCAGTTTCTGATGAATTGGTAAACCAGGACATTGCTCGTCACCTTGAAGGTGAAGGTAAGACCATGGATGACCCACATGCCGAAGAGGTAAGAGTTGAGTCAACCAAGTCTTTCCAGGTTCAGATGGTTTTGGATGCAGTTGCTGAAAAAGAAGAAGTTCGAGTCAATGAGAACGAACTACTTCAGTATTTGATTCAGGCAAGCCAGTCCTACGGCATGGAGCCTAACGAGTTCGTCAAGATTGTTGATGAGCAGGGACAGGTTCCATCTTTCGTGGCTGAAGTGGCAAGACGCAAGGCTCTTTCAGTGATTCTTGAGGCTGCTGTGATTACTGACAGCGAAGGCAACAAGGTAGATCTAGCTGAATTCACCAAGACTGATGACGGTTTTGCACCGGAAAACCACGAAGGTCACGACCACGACTAATTAGCCACACTTTGCCTATGGCGAACATAGGAAAGAATTAGGGCTCGGCTCGGTTATCTTGAATAAGCAAAGCATTTTGCGTAATAAGAGGAGCTACAGATGTCTGAACAAAGCAACATGAATAACGTCTTTGAGCGGTTACTTAAAGATCGCATCATCTGGTTAGGTGACGAGGTCAGAGATGACAACGCCAACGAGATATGCGCCAAGATGTTGCTCTTGGCAGCTGAAGACTCAACCAAAGACATCTTCCTCTACATCAACTCACCTGGTGGTTCGATTACCGCAGGTATGGCCATCTACGACACCATGCAGTATGTGCCAAACGATGTTGTGACCGTTGGTATCGGTATGTGCGCTTCGATGGGGCAGTTCCTGCTAACTGCTGGAACCAAAGGCAAGCGTTTCCTAACCCCTAACACCAGAGTGCTGTTGCACCAACCGCTCGGTGGATTCGGTGGAACTGCAGCCGACATTCAGACACAGGCATTTTTGATCAACGACATGAAGAAGCAGCTTGCTGCAATCACTGCTAAACAAACTGGCAAGACTGTTGAGCAAGTAATGGCTGATGGTGACCGTGACCGTTGGTTCAATGCTCAGGAAGCTTTGGAATACGGTTTTGTGGATCACATTCAAGAATTTGCGGCGGTATCTACCGGCGTAGGTAAAAAGTAGTAGGAGAGAAGAAGATGACAAACAACAACATGCCTCAGGCTCGTTACATCCTTCCTTCTTTCGAAGAGAGAACTCCTTACGGTTACCGTCACCTAGACCCATACACCAAACTTTTCGAAGACCGAATTGTTTTCTTAGGTGCACAGGTTGATGACGTAACAGCAGATGACATCATGGCTCAGCTTTTGGTGCTGGAAAGCCAAGACCCTGACCGCGACATCACCATGTATATCAACTCACCTGGTGGATCTTTCACGGCGCTAACTGCGATTTACGACACCATGCAATACATCAAGCCACAGGTGCAGACTGTTTGTCTAGGTCAAGCAGCTTCAGCTGCTGCGGTATTGCTAGCCGGTGGTGCGCCGGGTAAGCGTCTGGCTCTACCTAACTCAACCATTTTGATTCACCAGCCAGCTTCTGGTGGCGGTGGCCGCGGTCAGGCTTCAGACATTGAAATTCAGGCTGCCGAGATCATGCGTATGCGTGAATGGCTTGAAGAGACTCTGGCTAAGCACTCCAAGAAGACCAAGGAAGAAGTTAACAAGGACATCGAGCGCGACAAGATTCTTACTGCCGCTCAAGCCTTGGAATACGGCCTTATTGACCAGGTGCTAACCACCCGTAAGGCATAACACAGTCAGCGCTTAGGTGTAGTTGTCGCTGGGCGAAGGTAAACTCTACCTATGACTCGACTTAGCGACCCAGGGGACATGCTTCGCTGTAACTTCTGCTCTAAAACGCAGAAGCAAGTGCAGAAGCTTATTGCCGGACCTGGTGTCTACATTTGTAATGAATGTGTTGGGCTATGTCTTGAGATCATCGAAGAAGAGCTTGGTAAGAAAGCACAAGTTATTGAAGACTTTGACCTGCCACGACCAAAGCAGATTTACTCTTTCCTAGATGAGTATGTAATCGGTCAGACTCAGGCCAAAAAAGCACTTTCGGTTGCGGTCTATAACCATTACAAGCGCATTCGTTCTCGTGGAACACTAACTGCTACTGGTAAAGACCACGACTCCATTGAGATTTCTAAGTCAAACATTCTGCTGGTAGGACCTACCGGTTGTGGCAAAACTTATCTTGCCCAAACCCTGGCCAAGCGTCTAAACGTTCCCTTCGCGGTTGCTGACGCCACCAGCCTGACCGAAGCCGGTTATGTCGGTGAAGATGTTGAAAACATTCTGTTGAAACTTCTGCAGGCAGCTGACGGAGATGTAAAACGTGCCGAACAGGGCATCATCTACATCGATGAGATTGACAAGATTTCTCGCAAGGCTGAGAACCCTTC
>DDPP01000103.1:0-1120 GCA_002342255.1 Micrococcales bacterium UBA2465 | reverse complement strand
CAAGAATTCATCCAGATGGACACCACAAACATTCTGTTCATTGTTGCTGGAGCGTTCGCGGGTCTGGAAACAATTGTTCAGGGTCGCATTGGTAAAAAGGGAATTGGCTTCGGAGCTGAAATTCGTAATCGTGCCGAAGAAACAGAAATCTTTGCTCAGGTTCAACCAGAAGATCTTCGTAAATTTGGTTTGATTCCAGAATTCATTGGTCGTCTACCAGTTGTCGCTGCCGTAACTCCATTGGACAAAGCAGCGCTTATCAAGATTTTGATTGAACCTAAGAACGCTTTGGTCAAGCAGTACCAGCGCATGTTTGAACTAGATGGTTTTGAACTTGAATTTGATCACGATGCTTTAGAAGCAATCGCTGAAGAAGCAATCAAGCGTGAAACAGGTGCTCGTGGACTCCGTTCAATTCTTGAAGAAATCCTCGGGCCAATCATGTTCGAAATTCCAGGCAGCGCTGCTACCGGTCAGGTAAGAATTACCTTGCCAGTTGTCCTAGGTCAAGAGGAACCATCAATCGTTCCAATCAAGCGTCAAGAAAAGTCGGCGTAATTTAATTGAGCTCGAACCAACAGCTTGGACTTCGTGCCCCTATTGTTGCTGGAGCTGTTGCAAGCATCACAGGTACTGCAGCCACTACAGCAATTTTCTTGAGCGCATTTAATGCAATCGGTGCAACCAAAGAGCAAACCATTTCCATGGTTGCCATCATGTTGGTGTTCTATGGAACTCTTTCGATAGTTCTGAGTTGGATTTTCAAAATGCCACTTTCCGTGGTTTGGTCAACCCCGGGGGCAGCTTTGATTGCCGGATCAAGTTTGGCTGGGGTTGGTTTCAATAACGTCATGGGCGGAATTCTTATTGCAGGTGTTTTGCTTACTATAACGGGGCTCTGGCCATTACTTGGCAGAGTAGTTTCTGCAATTCCTAAATCAATCGCCAGTGCAATGTTGGCCGGGGTAATCTTCCATTTCTGTGTTGCACCTTTCGCAGCTAGCTCAAAGTTTCCAATGCTAGTTCTTCCCGTTATTGCACTCTGGCTAATCCTTTACTGGTTGGCACCACTTTGGGCATCACCAGTGGCAATCATTCTCGCCTTCACCTTGATTGGTTT
>DDPP01000033.1:3111-3304 GCA_002342255.1 Micrococcales bacterium UBA2465 | reverse complement strand
TCAAGGGCAATGATTTCTCCAGACTTAGAAAGAATTAGTGGGTTTACCTCAACCAGAGTTGCATCTTCTTTTACGAAAACTTCATAAAGCTTTACAAACACTGGAGCAACTTTGTCAGCGATTTCTGCATCGAAACCACCAGCAATAGCAATGTCTTTTGCCTTAGCAAGATCGATTCCGTGGATGGCATCGA
>DDPP01000033.1:0-2979 GCA_002342255.1 Micrococcales bacterium UBA2465 | reverse complement strand
ACTCGGTTTACTTTGTGACCTTTGATGGTCAACTGCAGGATAGCCTCAGCCGCTGTTGCAGCTTCTTCAGGAGTGTGAGCTAACTTAACTCCACCGGCTTTACCTCTACCTCCAGCTTTAACCTGGGCCTTTACAACTACAGTTCCACCAATCTTTGCTGCGGCTTCTGCAGCTTCAGCTGGGGTGTCAGCGATAAGTCCCTGTAAAACGGGAACTCCATAGCTTTCAAATAAATCGCGCGCTTGATATTCAAATAAGTCCACTTATGATTCCATTCAATGAAAATAGGCACTGAAAATGTGCAACAGGTATAAGTTTAGAGCTTTTGGATGGGGGCCACTCGCACCATCAAGCGTTTAGTCCCCACCGATTCGAACCTAATTTCAGCAGTTTGCCTAGACCCTTCACCGCTCACCGCAACTACGGTGCCCTGTCCGAAATCATCGTGGCTGATGCGGTCACCGACAGCTAGCAAAAGACCCTCATTGTTGCGAACCGTGGTAATCGAGTTGTTCCATACCTTCTTCTCCCTAGGCCCATCGGTAATTGACCTTGGCTGGTAGCGAGGAGTTACCTCTCTTTGGGCACCCCGTTGATCCAACAAATCACCTGGGATATCCAGCAGGAAGTTGGATGGCATGGTGGAATTCATCTGGCCAAACAGCGTGCGTTGAAGAGCCAAAGTTAGGTAAAGACTGCGCATAGCTCTGGTGATTCCAACATAGAACAACCGTCGTTCTTCAGCTAAGCCACCTGGTTCTTCAAAGGAGCGAATGTGTGGCAGGGTTCCCTGCTCTAGTCCGGCAATAAAGACCACCGGGTATTCCAAACCTTTAGCAGTGTGCAGTGTCATCAGCGACACCTGACCTGATCCATCGTCAATCTCATCGGCAGCCGCAGCCAAAGTAACTTCAGCAAGATAATCAGCCAGTTTGTTCTCTGGGTTTCTAAGTTCATACTCAATCAACTGACCAACCAGAGCGTCTAAGTTTTCTACCCTTGCTTCATCCTGTGGATCCCTGCTCATTTCCAAGTTGTATTTGTAACCAGAGCGAACCAAGATTTCAGTTAATACTGTGCTGATCTTGTCGGTCTGAGCAACCAGTTCAACGGAATCCAAAAGGTCTGCAAAAGAACGAATCGACTCGGTTAGTTTTGGCCCCAAGCCTAGTTCCCCAACATGGTTCAGGGCTTCTCTAAATGAAACTCCTGCTCGTCTTGCAAATTCGGCAATCTTTAGCTCAGTCTTTTCACCAATTCCGCGTCCTGGTTCATTCAGGATTCTTCGAATGGCCTCGTCGTTTCTGGGATTAGAAATTGCGGTTAGGTAAGCCAGTGCGTCTTTGATTTCTTTGCGCTCAAAGAATTTCAATCCTCCGATAACTGCGTATGGAACTCTCTGGGATTTTAGTTCCGCTTCAATACTTGGAGTTAGCGCGTTAGTTCTATAGAGAATTGCCATCTGAGAGTAAGCAACACCATTTTTGTGATGCTCAACAATCTCATCAACAATGAAGCCTGCCTCATGCCGTTCATCGACAGCGGTGAACTGAACAATCTTTTCACCACTACCAGCTTCTGTCCAAAGGTTCTTATCTGGTCGGTCAAAGTTTTTAGAAATAACAGCGTTAGCGGCAGAGAGAATGTTTTGGGTTGAACGGTAATTCTGTTCCAAAAGTATTGTTTGCGCTCCATTGAAATCTTTGGAGAACTCAGAGATGTTTCTGATGTCCGCCCCACGGAAAGCATAAATGGACTGGTCGCTGTCACCAACAACAGTGAGGCAAGCTGGACTTACCATCTCACCAGTTTTCGGGTCTGGAGTTGTTACCGGTTTAGTAAGTTCACGAATCAGTGCATATTGCGCATGGTTAGTATCTTGATACTCATCAACTAAAACGTGGCGGAACTTTCTGCGGTATTGATCTGCCACCTCAGGGAAAGCTCTAAAGAGATAAACAGTCTCTGCAATCAGATCATCAAAATCAAAAGCGTTGTTGCGTTTCTTTTCATTCTCGTAAGCGGCAAAGATTTCCGCGTAGGCTTGAGCCTTTGGGTTTTTTGAGTCAGCATTGCCGACAAAATCATCAACATCTTGTAATTCATTTTTAGCTTTGCTGATCACAGCTGCAACCATTTGAGGTTTGAGCTTGTCGATGTCGTGACCTAGCGACTTGATCAAGCGCTTCAGCAATGCCTTGGTGTCACCGGTGTCATAAACCGTGAAGTTCGAATCATGGCCTAACCGATCAGCTTCTCGTCTGAGAATCTGCATACAAGCTGAGTGGAAAGTCCTAATCCACATACCCTCTGGATCCCCCACCAGATGCTTGATGCGTTCACGCATTTCATTAGCGGCTTTGTTGGTGAAAGTAATGGCAAGAATTTGTGATGGCCAGGCTTCACGATTAGCTAGTAGGTGAGCGATTCTGTGGGTCAGCACCCTGGTTTTACCGGAACCCGCACCTGCCACAATTAGCAAAGCTTGACCCCGATATTCAACAGCTAAACGCTGTTGGGGGTTGAGTCCTTCGACTAACTGGGATGAATTACCTGACATGTCTTAAGTATCTTAGGCGTAACCTAAGACCTGGTTAGCCACGATCGTCTAACACACGCCGAAGTAGGTCTGGGTGATCCGCAAAAATACCATCAACTCCAGTTTGAATGATTCGTTCGTAGTATTCCTCGACTGTGGTTTCTGCCTCTTCGGCTCGAGCTGTGTAGGTCCAAATGTCTAGCCCAACGCTGTGAGCATTTTCTACCCAATTAGGTTCAGCAAACAGCATCTCAAGTGATATGGAGATTCCATCAAAATCTTTAGCCACAGTGTCTAAATCAATTTCAGAAATGTTTGTATCTTCCAATAGATAGAAAAACTTAGCTTGTAGCCCGGCTGCTTCCGCCTGCCTCTTTGCATCTAGAAGTATTTCGAAGTCAAAGGATTCAAAAACAAAAGTTACACCTCTTTTTATTCCA
>DDPP01000053.1:29491-29640 GCA_002342255.1 Micrococcales bacterium UBA2465 | reverse complement strand
TGAGCCTTGTTGTTACGAACGTCAAGGTTACCAGTGGTGTTAGTTGACACTGAGAAGTAAACACCAGGAGAACGAACAAGCTGTGAAACAACTACACGCTCTGTTCCGTTAACCACGAAGGTGCCTTCAGGAGTCATGATTGGGAATTC
>DDPP01000053.1:25943-29422 GCA_002342255.1 Micrococcales bacterium UBA2465 | reverse complement strand
CTTGCACTCATCAGGAGTGTATGCAGGTGCATCTAGCGCTGGGTCCTTGAATTCAAGTCCCATCTTTGCTTCTGCTGGATTGTTTGGGTTGTCTTCAATTGGAGATAGCTCCTCGAAAACTTCTTCCAAACCGGTCTTAGCTTCTTTGCCAACCTTATTTCTCCAACTGTCAGCGCCGATAAGCCATTCAAAGCTCTCAGTCTGCAGTGTGAGTAGGTTAGGAAGCTCGATCGGTTCGCGAGTTTTCGCGAAAGATAGACGCTGGGCGGAACGGATGTTTTTATTGTTCTTCTTGGATGCCAAGATTACCCCTTCAAAGGATTACTGGTTGAGAACGGTCTATGGGAGTTCCACCCCAAAAAGTGCCGCCTAAATATGCGGCCAATAGCGTAGCCAAAATATGCGTACGTGGGTTTTGGGGTCGAAAGACTATCTTATAGGGGTTTATTGCGTTAACGCAACAATAATTTCCCCTTAAAAGCCAATCGGGCCTCCAGAGGAGGCCCGACTAGAGCTTTTACCTAGGGTTACTCTGCACCTGAGACTGAAACTGTGTCAGATTCAACTCGGACTGACTTGTAACCAGGGATTGAGGCGATAATCTTCACAGAAATATCGGCTCCGACATCCCTTGAGTTCAAGGTGTATGAGGAGTCGCCAGCGGACTGAATAACCCGTCCGTTTCGCTTCCAAATGTACTTGAAGGTAGTTCCGTCTGGGTACTCACCTGGATCTGCATCTAGGGTCTCGCCTACCATAGCGTCACCGTTGATTACCGGGGTTGGAACTTCTTCCAAAGTACCGACCTTAACTACACGGCCCTTCATCTTGAATGAAGCGTCCTTGTAACCAGGCTTGCTTACCAAGATTGTGGCTCCGAAAGTAGTCTTGTAGTCGTCATAAGCCAAGACATACGAGTTTTCGTCGGCTGATGTGACCATAAGTTCTTCACCGTTTCTCAACCACTGAATGCTGATGTCTGCGCCGTCAAGCCAAGTTCCAGGGTTTACCTCAACGGTGCCACCAGTTACGAAATCACCAGTGATACTTGGGCGGTCAGAGTACTTGAGAACACCAAGAGCTACTGAAACTGCCTTCGATACCTTTTCTAGTGGCTCGTAACCTTCCATGGTTCCAGTAATTCCAATGCTGATCGAGGTTTCGGCATCCTCAGCTACTAGGTCATAGCTGTCTGAAGTTGCACCATCAATTGCGTCGCCATCACGGTACCACTGGTAACTCAGTTCGATTCCGTCCATCCAGTCTCTGGTGGTGGCTGTCAATGTGTTGCCAACTGCAGCCTTACCCTTGATTGAAGGAGTCGGAGCCTTAGCAATGATTCCAGGAAGAACTTCGATACTTCTAGAAATTACAGTCAGGTCTGGCTGACCTTTCTTAGTGATTAATACACCAGCACGAAGATCCTGGTCGAAGTCATCGATTGACAACTTGTACTTTGGACCTTCAGCTACCGGAGTTGAATCTAATCCTCGAATCCAGAAGTAACTTACCTTTGCAGTCTTGTCGAATTGGGCACGTGGAATGTTCAAGGTAGTTCCGATTCTGAACTCCGCATCGTTGGCAGCAGTGACTGTGAGGTCATTGGCAGCAAGAACGGTAATCTCTGCTGACTGAGTGCTCTCGCCATCCTGAGCGGTAACTGTAACAGTCAAAGTTACAAAACCAGAGACGTTAGTAGTCGCACCTTCCACGGCAACGGTTGAATACTCGTTGTTGGTATAAACGACAACATCAAGATCACCAGCATCAGTTACTAGCACTTGTCCATCAGTCCAAACATTTCCATTCACTTCGATGCTAGAGAAAGATGCATCATCGTAAGGCAAAACATTCAGAATAATTGTGTATGTTTCTGAAGCAGTTTCATCGACTGAAGTTACAGTTACAGTCAAGGTGTTAGCACCAAAAACAAGATCTCCATCTCCAGCGATTTCGAAAGAGGCGTCAGGGTCTGTGGTAACCACTGCAACATCAACAGACTCAGTACCAGCTTCTAGGTCAACCGTGTCACCATCTGCAACTTCATCACCGTTCACGGTTAATGATTCAAGGGTGACCGCTCCCACTAGAACGTTCAGAGTGACTACATAATCTTGACTGGTCTCTCCATCAGCAGCGGTAACGATGATGGTCAAAGTGTTCTCTCCAACTGAAAGTCCGGTGTCACCATCGACTATGTATGTTGCATCAGAGTCATTCGTAAATACAACAACTTCAACAGTTTGAGTGTTTGATGGAATGTCCAGTGTGTCGCCGTCAACGGTCTCGAGTCCATTTACGAAAATTCCATTTATTGAAACGTCAGTATTAGGAGCAACCACTATGGTTAGATAAATTTCGCCAACAGTCTCATTATCCGCTGCTGTTACAGTAATCAACAAACCATTTTCACCAGGAACCAGATCAGTTCCTCCAACGATTTCGTAAGTCGCATTTGGATCTGTTGTCTCAACAACAATGTCAACTTCAGTAGTAAGAGGTTCAACAGTTACATAATCTCCTTCAGCAGCATCAATGCCATTGATGGTAAGTGTTGAGAGAGACACATCAGTGTTCAGCAAAACGTTCATTGTTACGAAGTACTGGCTCTGAGTTTCTCCGTCAGCAGCCGTGACAGTAACAATCAGGGTGTTCTCTCCAGCAACAAGATCGCTATCACCTTCGACAGTAAAGGTGGCGTTGATGTCAGTGGTATCTACTTGAACATCGACTTCGGTGGTTAGTGGATCTAAATCAATTGATGATCCGTCAACAACTGAATTTCCATTCACGGTAATCGAGTTGACCGTAGTGTCTGTATTTTCGTGAACATTAACATTTATGCTGTAATCCTGTGAGCTCACACCATCGGCGGCAGTCACAGTAACAACTAGATCGTTATCCCCAGTTTCTAAAGCTAAATCACCAGTAATGAAATAAGTAGCATTAGGGTCAGTTGTTTCGACTGAAACTGATACCGATTCGGTTCCATAGTCGACGTAGACATCTTCCCCATCGACTCGAAGATCACCGTTTACATAAATGGTTGCTCCAGTATCTGAACTCAGAAGAACGTTCAAACTCACTGTATAAGTGGAAACTACAGAGTCAGTGCTGGTAACTGTGACAACTAAATCATTACCACCAGCAACTAGATTGGTATCTCCAGTGATGTTTACAGTTGCATCTGGATCGACTGGAGTTGCTACAACATCAACAGAAGTTGTGTTTGCATCCAGGTCCAGTGACATACCGTCCGTAACATCAGTTCCGTTAACGGTAAAGACTGAAAGCTCTGAAGATGCGGCCATAGCAGCTGTGCTGTTGAACATGCCAACAGTTGCAGCAGAAGGCAGCATTAGAGCAAGAATTGTAAGTAGCGAAATGCGCTTTGATCTAAACACGTGAATGTCTTCCTCGGTAGAGTTTGGTGGGAAATTTCCCGCTTACAGTCAACATTAGGGCAAAAATGGGGTTTC
>DDPP01000053.1:24596-25907 GCA_002342255.1 Micrococcales bacterium UBA2465 | reverse complement strand
CACTATTTTGGCGTATTTTGACAGCTCAACATAGTCAACTTCTATGGATTTGCCAGTCAACATAATCTCATCAAAATGGGGGCTCATCAGTAAAATCTTGAGGCACACCTCAGATTTAGGGCCAATTACCAAGATCCGCTTGACTCCAAGCAAATACTCGCCAACCCTGAATATATTCAAGAAATTAGGGGACTTCCTATCACCAAGTTCCTGACGTTTAGGACGTTTCTCCATATATAAAGTACTAATTCGACTTACCTCAAAGGCCAAATAAGGCCTACCCAAGAGAAATCTCTCCAAACGGGACAATTTAATAAATGCGACCCCGTCAGAAATAACCAATTTGTTCATGATTACTAAAGATTATTCGATTTTTCGAATAAATTGTAGAAAAACGAAGTGAGTTTAAAAATTACTTCTTCAAAGCCAAGGTTATGCTCTCAGCAGTAGCGAGCTGACTTTGGCCACCCACCCAGATCTCATCGAATGAAGGGTGTCGCAGTGTAATCCTTATATATGAAGATCTGCCGATTACAAGAATCTTCCGAGATCCAGAACGATATTCACCGGTTAGACCACCTAACAGAGAGGCTTTAGACACTCTTCGACCAAGATCGGAAGATTTAGGTTTAGGAACTACCGAAACATCCACTACCCGATCTAAGTCCAGGCTCACATCCCGTCGGCCAAGGAGATATCTTTCTGTTGGTGAAAAACTCACCTCCAGCTGATTTCCATGAATAGTAATTTTTGCCATTACTTGACTTCCGCCCGAGACACAAGCAAATTATTCGAATGTGACCACCAAAATCCTAGGTTGTCTTTGTAAATTTGGAAAGAAATCTATTGGTTAATGCAATGAATTCTTAGTGGTTCAGCTGCAAATCGAAATGGCGGTGACGGTGGGATTTGAACCCACGGTGGGCTTTCACCCACACAACTTTTCGAGAGTTGCACCTTCGGCCACTCGGACACGTCACCGAGATAAAGGTTACTAAAGTTACTTCCCATAAGTAAATCGGGCTCCCCTTTAGAGAAGCCCGATCTACTTTTATTCAGGAGGGTTAGTTGTCTACCTGGTAGTTGTCATAACCACTGGTAAGAGTGGAGGTTGACTTGTAGCCAGTGTAGTTAGCAACAACCTTGACCGCGATAACCGCGCCAGCATCCTTTGAGCTCAAGGTGTATTGGCTGCTGGTCTGGCCTAGAACTGCACGGCCGTTACGGTACCAGGTGTACTTCACTGAGCTGGTAGCAGCACCGGTTGAGTATCCACCGAAGGCAATTAGCTTGTCTGCGTTCTGGCTCAAT
>DDPP01000053.1:0-24513 GCA_002342255.1 Micrococcales bacterium UBA2465 | reverse complement strand
ATAGCAACACCGTTGCGGTACCACTGGAAGTCAACAGTCGCATCTGTGCTGTTGGTTCCACCAGAGGTAACAGTGAGTGTTGCACCGGTAACGTAGCCGTTTGAATCAGCTGAAACAGTTGGCTTGTCAGTTATACGAAGCGATCCAGTAACTAGGGTTACTTCAGAGCTGACCTTAGTCAAGTCATCGTAACCATCTGCAGTTCCTGTTACAGCAACCTTGACCGTGTCACCTACGTTGACATTGTCTGAGGTGATGTCGAAGGTCTCGCCAGATGCTCCAGCCAAAGCAACACCGTTTACATACCACTGGTAGGCAAGGTCAACGCCGTCGCTCCACTTCTTCGGAATAGCCTTTAGAGTTCCACCGAACGCAGGCTTACCTAGAATTGCAGGAGTTGATGAGAGAGCAATCAGACCCTTAGAAACTTCAAGCTTTTGGCCTACGAAAGTCTTCTTGACTCCGCTTACCATGCCTGAAACAACTGGTCGAACTTCACGATCTAGGTCATCTGCTGTCAGCAGCAAACGGCTAGTTGTCTTTCCAGAAATCGCTACTCCGTCAGCCAACCACTGGTAACTCAACTTGGTTCCCGCTGGGAAGAAGCCAGAAACAGTGCTGAACTTGCTGGATGCATAGGTGCCAACTCGAAGAGTGTCTGTGCTTGGGTTTGAACCGCTAACCACATCGAAGTCCTTGGTTGCTAGCAAGTTGAAGGTAACTGGAGCTGCGGCAACGCCATTCTCAGCAGTCACAACAACACTTACTGTGATGTAACCAGAACCGGTGATAACGCCGTTTGAGTAGGTAGCTGAACCACCGAAGCTGCCAGCAGTTGCAGCAACAGTAATTGCTGCCGTTGCTGCTTCATCAGCTGGGTCGACTGAAATAGCAATTGAACCAGCTTCGACCTCTGTGTAGTCTGCACCGTCATCTAGCAAAACACCATTGATTAAGATTGAATCAATTTCATTGTTGTCAGATGGTGTGACGTAAACGTTCACAGTGTAAGTAGCAGTCCTGCCATCGGCACCGGTAACAACTACAACCAGGTTGTTGTTTCCAACAACTAAGTTGTTTCCACCGGTAACAGTGAAGGTTGCGCGATCATCAGTTGTTTCAACTTCTACAACTGCACTAGTTGTGTGTGGATCCAAAGTAACAGTTCCAGATAGACCAGTCAGAGTTACCTCTTCTTCGCCTACAGTGAAAGTGCTCAACGTTAGGTCAGCTGGACCAACAAACACGGTAAAGCTCTTTACAATCACAACGTTATCTGGAGAGGTGAAAGTAACAGTCACGGTGTTGTTTCCGAAGTCTAGGTCCTTGTCACCTTCAACTTCAGCAATCCAACCGGTTAGAGGAGTGGTTGGGGCAACCGTTACCATTTCAACAGAACCAGGAACTGTGATCACATCTCCCTGAAGAGCGAGTGTTGGATCAGTAGTGCCTTCCCACTCAACTTCAATTCCGATAACACCAACGGTGATGTCGTATTCGCGAGTAGTGGCTTTGTCATCACCAGTAACAGTAATGGCGATGTCGTTTGAACCAAGCTCAAGAGTGATCGCACCTGTTGCAGGGTTGTAAGTTCCGCCATCAACAGAAACAGTAGCTCTGGAGTCGGTAGTGACTAGAGTCAAGGTGTTCTGAGTGGTAGAAACTACGATTGAGCCTTGGTCGGCTACTTGAGTGCCATTTACTTTCAAAGATGAAAGAGTTACATCAGGGTCAGACACAGTCAAAGTGATTGTGTATTGAAGAGATGTAACACCATCTGGGGCATAAACGGTAACTAGAAGGTCATTGTCGCCCTGAAGCAGACCGGAGTTTCCGTCAATTACGTATGAGGCATCTGGGTCACCTAGAGAAACAGAAACATTCACAGATGTTGTCTGGTAAGGAAGAATTACTTGGTCACCGTCACCGTATACAGCTCCGTTTACAGAAATAGTTGCTGAGGCGTCGTCATCTAGAGCAACCATCAAAGTTAGGTTGTAAACCTGGAAAGTAACACCGTCTTCAGCAGTTACATAAATGTCTACGCGGTTTTCGCCAGGAATCAAATCAGATCCACCAACAATGTCAACAGTTGCGTTAACGTCAGTTGTGGTTACTTCTATGTCTGGGTCTGTAGTGCCAGTGTCTAGCGGGATAGTGTCGCCATCGTCAGCAATGATTCCTTCGACGGTAATGGTAGCGCTGGTGTCAGTGTTCTGATCAACAACAACGGTGAGGATTGACTCATCAGCTTCACCATTGGCAGCGGTAACAACAACAGTCACAGTGTTGTCACCTGTTGTTAGACCGGTAACTGTGGTGCTAGCTTTACCGCCAACCAAAGCAACACTGGTTCCGTTTACGGTAACTGTTGCATTCGAGTCGGTAGGGGTTACAACTACTGGAACAGAAGTTGTTCCCCAGTCGACCTCGGTGCTTTCACCGTTGATAAGTAGATCCTGGTTAACGACAATGTCAGCAGAGTTGTCGTTGTTTAAAACATTCAGAGTTCTTGTATAAACCGTCTTATTGGTTGCGTCATCCTTGTCGGTAACAGTAACAGTAAGTGTGTTAGATCCGACCTTAAGGTTTGAATCACCAGCAATGGTGACATCAGTGTTAGCCGCGTCAGTTGCTGTAGCAACTACGTCGGTAGATAGCACACCGTTGTTGACGTTAAGGGTTGAAACGTCTAGGTTCAGTGAGCCAGTGGTACCAGTGCCGGCGTCAGTACCGTTCACTGTAAAAGTTGAGAGAGTGGTTGAAGATGCAGCAGCCTGAGCAGCAGAAGCTCCGAACATACCTAGGGTAGTTGGAACTAGCAGCGCTACTATGGTCAGCCATGCAGTTTTCTTGCTTTTGAACATGTCTTCCTCTAGCTAGGTGGGATTGGAATAGTACAAGTTGAGTGTAGGGTCACAACACTTAGCGACCTAGCCTGTTTAACGTTTGTATAGGAACTGCTCGCAAAGAATTCTTATTCGTCAACTCTTGTTAACTTTATATTTACTGTTCATTTAGAAAGTAAAAACAGAACTTCTCATCTCTTATCAGTAAAAAATTCCTTCAACAAATTACCTGCCTCTAAACTCAATACCTCTGGAATTACTTCTATTTCAGATCCGAGTCTTTTATCTCTTACCAGGTCATAAAGAGAACCAGAAGCTCCAACCTTCTCATCCCAAGCACCAAAAACAACCCTAGATATCCTGGCTGCTTGAATAGCACCGGCACACATCACACAGGGCTCTAAGGTAACCACCAAGGTATAGCCATCTAAACGCCAATCCCCCAGCAAAGAACTTGCTTCTCTAATAGCAACTATCTCAGCATGAGCTGTTGGATCCCCCAACAGCTCTTTCTGATTCCCACCTCTAGCAACAATCCCCCCAGTGCTAGAGACAATAACTGCACCTACCGGAACATCCCCTGAAGTATCCATGGCTACCTGGGCTTCAGTTAGGGCAGCCCGCATATATGGCTCCCAGTCTTTACTCATCACACACCCCTAAAGTTGTTAGATTTAGCCTATGCGCATACACGTAGCAGATCACCCACTGATCACCCATAAGTTGACAGCTCTTAGAGATAAGAACACTCCTTCACCTGTATTCAGACAACTAGTAGAAGAACTAGTTACTCTTCTAGCCTATGAAGCAACCAGAGAAGTAAAAACAACAAAGGTTGAAATAGAAACCCCAGTCACCAAGACTCACGGTGTGAAACTATCCCACCCAAGACCAATCATCATCCCAATCCTGCGAGCAGGATTGGGAATGCTCGAAGGCATAGTAAAACTTCTGCCTACGGCAGAAGTAGGTTTCTTAGGTATTAAGAGAAACGAAGAAACACTTCAGCCATACACCTATGCCAACAGACTCCCTGATGATCTAACTAATAGACAAGTTTTTATTATTGACCCAATGCTTGCTACAGGAGGCACACTAATCGATTCCATCGATTATGTATTTGAAAGAGGAGCAACAGACGTTACCTGTATTTGTCTAATTGGAGCTCCTGAAGGTGTCTCAGCTGTTGAACAACACATAGGAGACAAAGACGTAAAGATAGTTCTAGGTGCCCTAGACGAAAAACTAAACGAACATGGCTACATAGTCCCAGGACTAGGAGATGCTGGAGATCGTTTGTATGGGTTGGCTGACTAGTGCCTCAATCTTTATCGGATGCAACACGTAGATTTTCGAAGTCGCACTTTTTGCATGTTGATTCAGGGGTGAGACTTAGGTTCGATAATTCGGCTAGCCTCAGAAAGGCATCATGGCTGGATTGCTTTTAGTTGCTATTGCTCTATTTCTCTGCATAAAGGCCTTATCTACAAGTTACAAATATGGGTACATGCTTTATTTCCTAACGGTAATCACAATTTGGAATTTACCCGATGGCATAAATCTGGCAACCATCGCAGGTGCGAACATCTTTCTTTCAGATGCGATATCGGTGGCAGCAATGACTTTATACATTTTGAATTTAGCCGAATTACGCAACAAATATAGGAACTTAACCCTTGTCACTAATCTTATATTCGCAACCTTTTGCCTTTCGCTATTCCGAGGTGTTCTTGCATTCGGGATTCAACAATCAGTAAACGAATCAAGATTTTTTCTGTACGTCTTGACATCCATGATGTGGGCAATCTTTTGCTCAGCAAAACTTAAACCTTCCTTTAGTGAGACGGTTCTTTTATCGAGAATTAGCGTTGCAGGTCTAGTGGTTCTGGAAGGATTAAACATTTTCTTGCACGGCTTTGGAGGCGCGACCGAATACATCCAAATCGGCCAAGATGGGCTTGCCAATCTGAGGCCATTAGTTTCCGTTCAGGCACTGAGCCTACTAGCGGCTAGTACAGTGCTTACGTTTAACGCCCTTGGAGGTAAAAGAAATGCAATCCTTGACTGGTCTCTTGCCTTTTTGGGATTTGTTGGAATAATCTTTTCCCAACAAAGATCCGTTTGGGTTGCGACCCTAATGACTTTTCTCTTACTTCTGTTCAATAAGAAGACTTTCTTTTTAGGAGTTGGGTTAGTGCTTGCAGCCGCATCAGTACTTTTTCTAGTTCCATTGGCGGACCTAACGGTCTTGCCCACGCCCTTCAGGGATCAGCTGGTATCTTCATCATCTGACCTAGCAACGTATCTAGCCCGAACTGGAAGTTGGAGTCAATACTTAGATTCCTACTATTCCTACTCCTGGGTTGATCAGCTATTAGGGAAGCCTTTCGGAAGTGGTTGGGGGAGATATGATGGGCTAAACAATCTTTGGGTGGAATTTAATCCGCATAATTGGTACATCACCATATTGCTACGCACTGGAGTTGTTGGGTTAGTGCTGTTTGCTTTCCATTATCTACAGAAAATTTGGGCTACATATAAGAAGACTGCTGGCCACGGAAGTCTTTTGATAACACAGTTGCAACTAATGGTTTTCCAGAATTTCTACCCTGCGCCTTGGCAAATCTCTTATCCAATCGACTATGGCGATTCGCTCGAGAAAAAAAATAACAAAGTTCAAGCAGGAGCAGATCGCGCTGAACCAATCGCGAAAGATTAGACGGTATGAGAATCTTACTTATAGCTAATGAACACCCGGGGTTTTTTCAAATTGGCTTCAGGCGGCCTTTGCAAGATCTTGAAAGGGCCGGGTTGATTTCGGGCCATTCAGTATTGAGCCCGCAGGCTCTTCTGGAGTCAGGAGTGAGTAAGCACGAGGTGAGACAACTACTGTTTTCCGCATTTGAAGACTTGCTTCCTGACTTGGTATTCGTGATGCATCCACACATTACTGCGATTCGTCAGCAGGACATCGATAGATTAAGGAAAATAAAGCCATTCAAATTGATAGTTTGGGAGGGTGATGCCTATTCTTTAACGAGGAAACCTCCTTCGATTTCGGACATGATATTTGCTCGGAATTCTGATGTTGTATTCACTGTCGGCAGGGGTTCGCTTGCCTCTAATTTTAAATTACTTGGGGCCAGAAGGATAGATTGGGTCCCCCACTGTTTTGAAGCCGATAGAGTTCCAATGCTCACAGATGAACAATTCAAGAACTTGGAACTAAAGTTCGATGTTTCTATAATTGGTAACCGAAGCGCACATCGGATCCGTTCAGCCCCGAACTGGAAACAAAGGGCTCGGTTTATTGAGCTTGCTCAAGAAGCTTTTGGAAATAGGTTAGCTGTCTTCGGCACGGGCTGGAGCGGAGAGTCGGCTAAAGGGCCTGCCCCATTCGATCAACAACACCTGGTTATTTCGTCAAGCAGAATAACCGCAAATTGGGATCACTATGCCCAAGTGCCATTCTACTTCTCAAACCGGCTGCCAATTTCGCTAGCTTCAGGGAGCGTTCACGCAACTACTTGCCATCCCGGTTACAGAGAGATTTTTCCTTCGAATGTTGAAAAATTCCTGATACTGGCTTCAAGCCCACAAGAACTCCTCAATCGAATACAAGATCATTTAGCGAAAACAAAAGATGAGGAATACTTGCAACTTAAAATTAAGGCTTCTAGGTACGCTTTCAAAAACTTCAGGCAGGATGACTGGTTTGTTAGGATGCTGAATTTTGACGGAATCAACATTAACCCTGAAGGTGCTAAGGAAGCATGGACCAAATAGTATTTTTAGAAAGCGGGCAGAATTGAAATATAAGAATTCACTTTCGATTTTTGCTTTCCAAATATTAACGATTGCCTCACAACTTGTTTATGGTGCTATCTCAAGCAGGCTGGTCTCGGCTCTAGATTTTGGCTTGTATGCCTCCAGTTTGGCTATTATCGCGATTGTAAACTTAGTTTTTAGCTCGGCTTTCACCGAAGACGTCATCCGAAACAGCAGACTTGAAGGTTTTGGCTTGAGAAGATTGGTTTCGAAAGCCCTTATATTTGGTTCTACCAGTTTTGCAGTAGTGTTTGCAGCCGGGGTCTTGTTGCATATTTTTTCTGGATTATCTCTTTTGTCTCTTTTTGTCGCTGGCCTAATAGCGATGGTTTCGCCCCTTCAAAACATACTTGTCGGGATATACTCACGAGACAATTTGTTCTTCTCATCAAGCCTTCTTGGATTTGTATCGTCTGTTCTCGGGTTCCTAACTGCAGGGGTATTAGTTATTTTTAGCCCAACAGCCACAAGTTTGCTTGTATCGCCACTAATTGCTTCACTTGGATTTGTTCTGGTAGGGGGGAGCAAATTCCGCAAGCATCTATTTCCCCTCGAGATACCAAGAAAAGTTGAATTCAGCCTTTCTGGGTTTTCTTCGAAACTTTTCATTTACAGGGCCGTCTGGTTCCTAAATTCCAATCTATCTCGCTGGGTGCTTATTTTAGCCGGCGCTCAAAAAGAGCTAGGACACTTGAATAGAGCAGAGGTGCTGTCCTCGGTACCGATATTCCAACTTCAATCTTCTATAAACAAACCTTTTTATCCTAAATATGCTGACATATCGCTCAAATCTGGAGAAAGTAAGTCGGAGTCGCTAAATTTCACTAAGTCGATAGGCGCTGTTACCATTCTGCTTTGGCCCAGTTTGATAATCTCGTCGATGATAGTTCAGCAACTGACGCTAATACTATTCGGACCTAATTGGGTCTTAGCGGCGTCGATCACACCAATACTATTCATCGCAGGTGGGCTTCAGATACCCGTAGTGCTTATGTCGACTGCCGTCGAGACTAATCTTCTATTCAGAAAAACTTACCTCGCAGAATCTGTAATTCTCGGATTGCAAATAGCATTTTTCATTTTGGCATGGGGCAAGCTTGATTTACTGAGTGTCGCTATTGAAATGGCTCTCGTGATGAGTCTCAGATTTGTTTTTTACTTATGGATTCTTAGCGGACAGCAATTGCTAGGCATTTATCCAATAGCGAGGTCAATGATTTTGGCTTTAGTGATTTGCGCACTGGTAGCCGCCTCTTTATTTTTCTCAAAGCTGCTACTAGTTTCTTTGTGTAATTTTGATGACAGCCTGTCTACGCTTTTAGCCGGTGCGCTAGTTGCAGTTGCTTGGCTTTTCTTCATCTTGTTTACAAGAAAAGGGAAAATAACAACAACTCGCTTCGTCTGGTTGATTAGTTAGAGGTAAAGTTGTCTAATGACGCGGCACGGATTACCTGCTGCAATTGAATTCTTCGGAATATTTCCGGCAACAACACTGCCCGCGCCAATTACTGATCCAGCACCTATCTTCGAACCTTTTAGAATTATGGTCCTGGCTCCAATAAACACATCATCTTCAATTACTACTTCTTTAGCTTTCTCTAGGCCGGGAAGCCCAGAGTACCTTCTATCCTTTGGAGCTATGTCAACTATGTGATGGTCCGTGTCAGTTATCAAGCAACCCGAACCAATTAGCACTCTTGACCCAATAAGTATTGATTTCTGAGCTGAGATTGTAGACGAGCTTATGCCAGTGTCATCCCCTATGGAAATAACAGCACACTCAGACAGAGTTCTTATGGTGAGTGCCGAGTGAGAATCTAAGGTATTCCTCTTCCATAAGGAATTCAATATCACATTTTTCCCTAAGTTAATTGATGACCCAGGCGCTATCTTCACCCTTATGGCGCCGAACACTGTTAAATTTCCGGCATGACTAATGCTTGATTTTAATGAAGTTAAAAGTAACGCTCTTAGCCGTCTTGGCCGAAATGGTGGAAGGATCCTTCTGGCTACATTTCTAATAATTGACATCAATTTAAACATTACATCTCGGACAGTAATGTATACGAGTTCTATGCCAAATAATATGGGGCTTTCTTCAATCTCCTCATCCACCAAATAACATAGGTTGCGACCATCCACAAATGCCAAGTTCTCGAAGATGTTTTCAGGAGAAGTAGCATTGACTTTGGATTCCCAGCGCCTTTTTTACCAATAAACTCGGCCCATGCAGATAACCTCGTCGAATGTCTTTTAGGTGAGTTCCTCTCACAAAATCCAACTGGATGCTGCAGGACAACGATTGATATTCCAAGTTTCTTGGCCCTGATTGCATAATCTATGTCTGCCATGCCATGACTATATTTAGTTTGAATTGAACCAACTTTGAGTGCAGCCGAGAAGGGAATAAGTACAAAATTTCCGTTGAAAGCGTCGGTTTCTACCTGCTCTGACTCGGAAGGCAAACGAAAACCAAGGGGATGTAGCCCCTCCCTTACCAATGGGCCGTAAGTTAATCTTCCATCTGCTTTGGAAATTGTTTTTCCCACAATAATAGAATTCGGATTTACCTCTGCGGCTGTTATTGAACTTTGGATTGCATGCAAATCCAATTGGACATCATCGTTGAGCCAAAGTAAATAATCTTGCTCAGATCCAGCGGATTGAGATATTTTGAGTAAAGCTATGGATTCTGCTAGCCCCATCGATTTCGCCCAATACAAGTCGCCACTTCCATAAACAGTTTCAGTTACTAAGCGACAACTCTCCAAAACTTTCGCAGTATTGTCGGTGGAGCCGTCGTCGACCGCCAAAACCTCCAAAGCGTGATTCCTATCGAAATGTTGATTTTCTAGAGATTCTAAAAGCCTATAAGTTAGATCAGCTCGGTTGTGGCATGCGATTAAGATGAAGATTCTCACAGACGCTTCGGGCCGATTTCTTCTAGACAACGGGTTACACCATCCACAAATGACTCAACCATGGAATCTAGTGTGTAATTTTCGTGAGAAATGCCACATCCTTCCACCAAATTTAAGTATGTCCCTCTCTCTAGAGATTTGAGAATAGCTAATCCGTAGGATTCTGGAGTCAAATTTTCGCTAATTATCGCATTTCTTCCGTTTACTAAGTACTCGATTTCGGGGGGATGGAAAGGATCCGGAGACGTTACGATTGGTTTCCTAGCCGCAAAACTATCTATGGTTACCAGGCCAACTCGTCCCGGAATGCAAATAATGTCAGATGCAGCAAGCAACAAAGCTTTGTCTCTACCGAACGCTGGCTCAAAATAAGTCACCCAGGGTCTGATTTCTGTTTCGCGTTGAATTGCTTCGAGAAGTGGGCCAGCGCCAGCGATAATGAGGCGAAAATCTGGGTTCCTTGAATGAACAAAATCTACGGCTTCAAAAAGAAGGTCTAGCCGTTTCACCGCATCCAAAGCTCCAATGAATATGCCAGTAGATCCAAGTTTCAGATTGTGGAGCTTTCTGAATGTGGCAACCTCTTCAGTGGATAGAGATTCAAGCTGTAATCTAAGCTTTTTAGCATCGAAGGTGTTATTAAGTACGCTAATTTTCCGTGACTGAAAGCCATTATTTACGAGAGCGACTTTCCCCCCCTGGGTGTAAACAAAGAACCACTGCCCCTTTAGAGTCAATTTGACTTTGAGCTTTTCAAGAAGGAGTCCTTGTTTCTGTGTGTAAGTTTTCCCGTGACCCCAAAAGGCCAAAGTTTCTTGCTTGGCCAGCAACTTGTAAGTCTCAAGGTTTCTTACGGCCTGTTCCACGACTATTAAATCAAATTGTGACCAATCCACTCCAGAGATTCGCTTACTTAGAAGAACCCTCCCGAAAAGCCTTAATTGCTTTGTCCTGAGCATTGTAGATCCTGGCAAATTCGACTGATCATTTCTTTTGGCCCAATCGCTCTCGGGAGAACCGAAGTAAATCTTCAACTCCACTCCCTGTTTATCCAACTTTTCGGAGAGCAACGTGAAGAATTCAACTCGATACTGGGGCAGCCAAGGGTGGATTATGGCTATTCTCGGTTTCTTTACCTCCTCCAACTTTTAATCACCATCCAAACAAATATTAAGTTTCCAAACAAATAACGTTTCCAGAGTCTTTTAGGCTCTGATACGAGCCTGAATAACCATTCAAGTCCAATAGCGGATAAATATGTTGGGCTTTCTTTCTTAGAACCCCCATAAAAATCAAAAGCGGCACCGACGGCGATAGCTCTAACCCCTATTTGTCTGGTGATGCGATCAGCTTCAAAATCCTGTCTAGGAGTCCCTAAACCGACCCAGACAATATCTGGATTAGCCTCCCTGATTAATTTGTCCTGATATTGAATTTCGCTAGTATCCATCTGCCTGAACGGCGGACTGAAAACCCCAACAATTGTGACACCATCTAAATCTCTCTTAACTTTCTCAACTATGCTCTCCAGAAGCTCCGCGCTCCCGCCCAGAAAAAAATGTCTCGTACCTGATAAATTAGACTCTCGAAGAACAGCCTCGAAGAGAGACGGCCCTCTGATTTGCTCTATATTGCCATTCTTGATTTTACCTATTAAGCTGATGGGTTTCCCGTCTGGAAAATTAATGCCCTTAAGAATCAACTTCTTATATTCGGGGTTAAAGGCAGTAAGGGAAACCGTATAAGCATTAACAAGGTGTATCGCTTTACCTTTTGGAAAATCTCCAGAAATTATATTATTTACGGCTTCATCAAAAGAAATTGCTGCTAGTGGGATTTCAGCAACACTTTGCACATCCACTTTCAATTTTCTTTCTCCGCTGATGTTTCCAATATTGGATCGACTAACTTATCAAAATAGTTATCTATCTCGGGAATTCGAACCCCCGAGTTTGCGAGGAGTTCCCAGTGCCTCACCAATTCCCTAGAGTCATACCTGTCCTTCAGTCTTCTAGCAGGCACTCCCGCAAAAATCGAGTTAGGTGGAACATCGTGTGTTACGACAGCTCCTGCAGCAATAATCGATGAACTTCCGATCGTTATTCCCGAAAGAATTATCGCGCCATAGCCAATCCAGACATCTGATCCAATTTTCGTGGTGAGGCTGTACATTTCTGGATTGGATTTGAGCCAGGGGGATCTGCGAACTGAAGTACCAACAATTTGGAAGTCGTGATCTGATCTACCCACAATTCCGGCTGAATTGGCAATTAGTACGTGATCGCCGACATAACCATCAACTTCAATACGACAGTTTGAGCCAATTGCCACATCATTGCCAAGCACCAACTTCCTGGGTGCCCAAATAACGGAATTTACGCCGAGCACAAAATTATCTCCAGCTGTTACCCTGTTTTTTTGTAGATTCGAACGATTTCGGCTCTCTCGAATACGGCCAGCCATTCGCCTTAGGAATGTCTTCATCATGTACACCAAGTTACCATCACTATGAGCAGAGGATTACAAAGCTATTAATTCAACTTTAGGTTGCCAATCTAGTTTTCGCTCAAGGATACTTAAAAAATCGAGTTAAGGTAAAGTATTCAAAAGATGGGATTAAAAGTGACCAATTCTAAAAAAGCTCTAATATTGGGAATCACAGGACAAGATGGTTCTTACCTAGCGGAACTCTTGTTAGAGAAAGGGTATGAGGTCCACGGTCTCATAAGGAGATCTTCCTCATTTAATACAGAACGTATAAA
The DNA here is from genome assembly GCA_002342255.1 of Micrococcales bacterium UBA2465. GTDB lineage: Bacteria > Actinomycetota > Actinomycetes > Actinomycetales > Microbacteriaceae > Rhodoluna. Next base: position 12,153 of record DDPP01000053.1, on the reverse strand, counting down.
CCACCTTTATCAAGGCCCGCAAGACGCAGATCGAAGGATTTTTCTTCACTACGGTGATTTGAGCGATGGTAGCAGGCTGGTTAGCCTAGTAGCTTCGATTCAGCCTGACGAAGTTTACAATCTCGGAGCTCAATCACATGTTCGAGTATCCTTCGATGAACCAGAATACACCGCTGATGTCACGGGTCTGGGGTCGGTGCGGCTATTAGAAGCAGTTAGGCTTGTGAGCCCTAGCTCCAAATTTTACCAAGCGTCCAGCTCTGAAATGTTTGGGGCTTCTGCGCCTCCACAAAACGAAGAAACAATCTTTTATCCAAGATCGCCTTACGGAGCAGCCAAAGTTTATTCCTATTGGATAACAAGAAATTACCGTGAAGCATATGGTTTATTCGCCGTAAATGGAATTTTGTTTAATCACGAGTCCCCGCGCCGCGGTGAAACGTTCGTGACAAGGAAGATAACTAGGGCGGTAGCCAGAATAAAGGCGGGCCAGGATAACAAACTATACCTCGGCAATCTGGATGCAGTCCGGGACTGGGGCTATGCACCTGAGTACGTTGAAGGCATGTGGAGAATGTTGCAGGTAGATAAACCAGATGACTTCGTGCTTGCTACTGGGACCGCTTCAACCGTTCGTGAGTTTCTGGATTGGTCCTTTTCGTTTGTTGGGCTAGATTGGCGCAACTATGTTGAATTTGACTCGCGCTATCTGCGGCCAACAGAAGTAGATGCACTGATTGGAGATGCGTCCAAAGCAAAGACCGAATTGAAATGGGAGCCAAAGGTTTTGCCCGAGGAATTAGCGCACATTATGGTCGAGGCAGATATCAAACTTTTGGAAAATTCAGGTAAAGACTGGATAGATCGCCCAAAATTCGAGTCTGGTGATTAAAATGAATACTTGGGTTCCGGGAGAATTACCTAAAGAATCGAAAATTTATGTAGCCGGCCACAAGGGCATGGTTGGTAGCTCAATAGTGCGGCTACTTGAAAAGCAGGGTTTTACAAACATAGTTACTGCAACATCTCAAGAATTGGACCTACGGGAGAGAGACCAAGTTTTCAATTTCTTCCACGCAAGAAAGCCAGAAATTGTCATCTTAGCAGCAGCGAAAGTTGGTGGTATCTTAGCTAACAGTACATACCCGGCAGAATTCCTAAGTTCAAATTTGCAAATCCAAGTCAATGTAATGGACGCGGCTAGTACCCAAAAAACTCCTCGTTTGCTGTTCATGGGGTCTTCGTGTATTTACCCTAAGTTTACTTCCCAACCAATATCCGAGGATCAATTAATGACTGGCCCGCTCGAGCCTACAAACGATGCCTACGCAATAGCCAAAATTGCGGGAATCACACAAGTTCAAGCTGTTAGAAAGCAGTTTGGCCTCAATTGGATAAGCGCGATGCCCACAAATCTCTACGGCCCAGGAGACACTTATGATGAGCAAAAATCTCACGTAATCCCTTCTTTGATTATGAGGTATGAAAATGCCAGACGGTTGGGGCTAGAAGCCGTCATAAACTGGGGGACTGGTGAGCCGAGACGGGAGTTTCTTCACGTCGACGATTTAGCCAAAGCTAGCCTTTTCTTGCTAGAACAATACGACTCAAATGAACACATCAACATTGGGGTGGGACACGACCTAAGCATCAAGGAAATTGCAGCGCTGGTTTCAGAGACAACAGGTTTTACTGGGGCAACACAATGGGATTTGTCTAAGCCCGACGGCACACCCAGAAAACTTTTGAATATAGAAAAAATACTAAGCATGGGATGGAAAGCGACTGTTTCTCTTGAAGAGGGTTTGATTGATGCCGTAGCTGACTATCGAAATCGCCTGGGGTAAATTCGTCTTGAAAATTACCTAAAACGCTCCACGTCCTCTAACCACATAAACAATCGTTTTGAAGATAATCGATAGGTCAGTAAGCACTGTCCAGTTCTCTACGTATGCAAGGTCGATTGCAACTGTTTCTTCCCAAGTAAGAAGTGATCTTCCACCTATTTGCCAAGGTCCGGTAACTCCTGGTTTTACTAGAAGTCTTCTGGTTTCGTGTTGCTTCCACTCTTCAACTTCTGAAAGCAGTGGTGGTCTAGGTCCAACAAGACTCATGTCACCTTTTAGAACGTTTAGGAACTGTGGAAGTTCGTCAATTGAGTATTTGCGAATAACTTTGCCAACTTTTGTGATTCTTGGATCTTCTGGATCTTTGAACATGTTCTTGTTGGTTGCTTTATCAGCTAGAGCTTTTTGTCTTTCAGCATGTTCTAGTTCTGCACCAACCTTCATGCTTCTTAGCTTGTAGATAGTGAACTGCTTTCCATTCAAACCAACTCTGGTTTGCGTAAAGAAAGCAGGTCCTTTATCTTCAAGTTTCACAATCAAAGCTGTAATTAGAACGACCGGCAATGAAATAAGGAAGGCGAGCAAACCTAGAACTAGGTCCATAACTGTCTTAATCAAATACTGAGGGCCGGTGAACTTAGTAGAAGTAATCTCCATCAAAGGAGATCCAGCAATCACTCTGGTAGTTAGCTTTGAGCTGGAAACTCCTGTGATTGCTGGCGAGACTACGAATGATATGTCCCAACCATCTAGAGCCCAATAGAGCCTTCTATGCATCTGAGCAGAACTTGGCCCGGTTCCAACTACCTGAAGTAGCTCAACGCCTTCTGCAGCAAGAGCTTCTGCCAGGTGTTCTAGGTCAACTGTTGAAGTCTTATCTTGATTTACAAACTTCAGATTTAGAACCTTATTGTCTTCAATGGTCATCACTGGCTCAAACTCAGCCTCTTTGTTGCTTTGATATTTCTGAAGTTCTAGCTCTATTTCTGCACTTGGTCCATAAATAGCAACTCTTCTTCTAAATCTGCCGGCTTGGCGTTGTTTATGTAGCCAAGCTCTGCCAAGCCGTCTGACTATTAACAGAACTACTAAACCAACAACAATTACTTCCGAAACATAAACACGTGAAACGTCTACCTTGAAGAACAAAGCAACAAAAGCAAGAGTTCCTAAAACGCTTAGCGAAGCGCTTAACACTCTGCGATATTCAGCAAAGTCGGATCCAACTATCTTTATGTCCCGAGTTTTGAAAATAACTAAGAACACTAACCAGCCAAAATAGAGTCCTGCTCCAACAAACTGGGGACTAACATTTACACGCAAAATACCATCGCTGTTGATGTTGTCAGTGCTCTGAAACGAACCGTAGTTAATCAGATAGGTAACTAGCGATGTTGCAAGCAAGACAAGAGCGTCAGTTACGCTGACCGCTCTTGCGTAGTTACGCATAGTTAGTCTTTTCATGCTGCCATCCAGTCAACAACTACTCTGGTCATTGCATCTATTTGCTCTGAAACTTCATTGTAAACCTCAATGCTTTCCCCATATGGATCCATGACATCTTTAGGTTCTTCACCGGTAGGAACCATACCTCTGAGCAATACCGCTTCAGAAATAGCTCTTTTTAGGTATTGCTCTCTGGTTTCTTTGGGTTTCTTTTTGAACTCTGCTGAGAATTCAGGTTCAGTCCTAAGGAAGTTGATTAACCTAGCGAACTCATCAAAAGTGAACGAATATTTGCTTGCTTTGGGGAGCATCCTGGCAAGTTCAGACCTGTGCTCCAAGGTCATGGTGATCACCAGGTCCGCTCTGTCTAATATTTGGGGGGTTAGATCTTTAGCCTTATGTGCCACAGGTTTATAGCCCCTGGCTTTCATGACTTCGGCAGTTTGCGGGGTCATCGGTTCACCGGTCATAGCCATAACTCCTGCAGAAGTCACTGTAATTGGAAGCTTCTTTTTAGCGGCTAGTTCACTAAGGATTTGTTCGGCCATAGGAGATCGACAGATGTTGCCTGTGCAGACGAAGACAACATTGAAAGATGCCTCAGCAGCAGGCATGTTCTAAGCCTTTTTAGGAGTTTTGCGAGCAGACTTACTGGTCTTGCTAGCTGGAGCGGTGGTTTCGGTGTTCTCTTCGCCATAAGGCTGGGCGTAGGCCCCATAGGCACCATAGGCTCCGTAACGACCGTATGCTCCATACTTACCGTATGCTCCATAAGATCCATAAGAACCATACTTGTACGAATAGCGGTAGCGGTAGGCATCAACACCTTTGGTTGGAATCTTGTTCATGATAAAACCAAGAATTCTTCCACCGATGGCTTCAACGTGACCTATGGCAGCAGCCAACTGTGGCTTTGTCGTTTTACCAACACCGACCACCACCGAAACACCTCCCGTAATCTTAGACAGAATGGCGGCATCGGTGACGGGTAGCAGTGGTGCAGAGTCGATGAGAACTACATCGTAGTCCTGCTCTGCTTGCGCTAAGAAATTCTTCATGGCTTCGCTGCCCAAGAGTTCAGAAGGATTTGGAGGGACCTGGCCTGCTGGAAGCAGGTCTAAGTTTTTTCTGCCCCAGCGTTGAATCACATCAGCCTGCTTTACTTGGCCGATAAGCAGGTTAGTCAATCCAACTGCGCCTTCTACGGAGAAATATTTATGCATTTTCGGCTTGCGCAAATCGCAGTCAACGAGAAGAACTTTTGCACCAGTGTCTGCCATAGCGATGGCTAGGTTAGCAATAGTTGAAGACTTCCCTTCACCTGGGATGGCAGAAGTTACCACGATTGATTTTCTACCTTCAGCTGCTTCAATAAACTGAATGTTAGTTCGCAGCTGTCTGAAAGCTTCTGCCCTGGTGCTCTTTGGGCTGGTGTGAACAATAAGCGGGTTGGAGTCTGCAGTTTCATCAAAGATAATTCCACCAAGCACATTCACTTCGCCATCTTTGTCTGGAACATCTTCCACGCTTCTTATTCGTAGATCTAGGTTTTCTCTTAGCAGCGCAACACCAAAACCAAGGGCTAGGCCAATAAGGCCGCCGAGAGCCAAGTTGAGAACTGGGCGAGGTGAGGCGGGTGACTTAGCAGGCTCACCGGGTTGAATCACACTTAGTTTTATAGGTGAAGAAATAGTCGGGTCCACCGTTTCTAAACTGGTGACCACTTGTTCAAGAGAGTTAGCTACCGAATTGGCAATGCTGGCGGCTCGGTATGGAGATGGGTCGGAAACAGTAATTTCTAAAATAACGGTGTTGAGTGGGACATTGGCGCTAATGCGATCCGGTAGTTTGTCCTCTATTGACTGAAGGTTAAGCTCAGCAACTACGCTATCAAGCACCTTTGGGCTGGTAACAATATCCGCATATGACTTAACTCGCTGCTGAGTAAAGGAGTTTCCAGTTAACAGGTCTGCAGCTGACTCGGTTCCTGAGGTGGAGACAAAAAGGCGAGTCGTGGATTCATAAGTTGGGGTCATGAGGCTCGTCACCGCGAAGGCACTCAAGATTGAGGCCAAAAAAATGGCAGAGAACAGGACAATTCGCTTACGAACAACAAGTAAATATTCACTAAATCTCAACAGAACCCCTAAATCAAACGGTTAGAGTTCTAAACTAGCCGAACATTTGAGATTTGACCCCATCCACAACCCTTTTTTCCCCTAAAAATGTAAGGTAACGAATAGGTTAACTTCTGAAACTTTTTTTGCACAAAATAGGTAATTTCCCGATAAACTGTGAATAACGTGTTTCTTTACTAAGGAAATTTATGAGAAAACTTATCTTAGCTTCGCTTGCTGTTGCGTCGTTGGCAATGCCAGTTAGCGCCCCGGCATTTGCTTACCCTGCGGGACAGGATCCCGTAATCGCTTTCTCAACTGTAGGGCGAATCGCACCGGGAGATTCTGTATCAATTCAGATTTCTCGAGTAAAGAAAGACTGCGCAGTCACAGTCGAGTGGGCCGAGACTGACGAAGTACCAGCAGTTACCAAGTTCGTAAAATCAACGGGTAAGACTGGAGTAATTACGATTGCCACACCTAAGACTGCTGGAACATACACTCTTACATCTTCCATCAGCAAGGAGTGTGCTGGAGACAGTTCAGTCACACTGGAGAAGAGCGTTGTCGTAGGTAAGCTTGCCAGCATCGTTGGTAAGATCACCTCTTCAAGTGCTTTTGCTGCGAAGAACCCAGTTCTTGCAGTAACTGGAACTATCAAGTCTGGTTCTGTTGCAGTAGCCAACCGGAGCATCGTAGTGAAGTTAAAGAAGGGTGGCGAAGTGATCAAGACCCAGTCAGGAACCACAAACGGAAGTGGTGGTTACACGATCGCCTTCAGCGGAGTTTCATACACCGTTGGTGCATACACTGTTGATGTCGAACTTTCTTCAGGAAGCCTTTACGGAAAGACAGTGAAGACTACAGCCCCGTTGAACTTGCACTAAAACTTGGATCAAGAACTTAGCAATACTAAACGTAATGCCATCGCTGTTTCAGTGATGGCATTAGTTTTATTTACTCTCTACGTAATCATTCGAGTTGCATTCATGGTTTCCTCTTTGCAGGCGACCATGTCCGAAGTCGAAGATCTAAAACAAGCCGCAACCAAAAAAGATTTAGCTGCCATTTCGACAAGCTTGGGTAAAGCCGCCGATGCCATTGCCGCGGCCGACTCGGCAGCAAAGGATCCTCTGGTACAACTCTGTGGTTTCTTACCTATTATCGGTAACGACATCAAAGCTGCCAGCGTAGTGGCATCTGACGGAAAGCTAGTTTTACTTGGAGCTCAGGATGTGACCAATACTGCCAACCAACTGATTAAAGCAGGAATAGGTAAGCAGGCAATCAAGGACACTACCTTGCTGTCCACCTTCCGTGATGGCATAACTAACATGAACGATGCCGTTCAAAAACTTAACTGGGACCTGGGGCAGATAGATTCAGCTTCATTGCACTTCGGTTTAGATAACAAGATTGCTTCCGCTAAAGCGTCAGTTAGCAGTTTTGCCAACGCAAGTCAGAAAATTACTCCACTAGTTGAAGTCGCCACCGTGGTGCTGGAACAACCAGCCAAAAAGCGTTGGTTTATTGCCATCCAGAATCTTTCTGAGGCCAGAGCCACCGGAGGTATAACTGGCGCTTACTCAATTCTTGAGACTGAAAACGGCAAAGTGCACCTCAAAGAATATGGTTCGGACAAGGCCTTGCTCAAACTTGGAAGAATTGATTACAGCAACTACCCGCAGGATTTGCGCGACCTCTGGGGTGTCGACCTAGGCGACTGGAGAGACATCAATGCTTCAGCCCATGTCCCTTATGCAGCTAAGCTCCTAGCCGACGGTTGGCAACAGCATCGTGGCCAGAAAGTAGATGGGGTGCTTTTCATAGGACAAGGTGTGGTTAGCGAACTATCCGGTGCGGTGGGTCCTGTCACGGTTCGAGGTATAAAAATAGATCAGAGCAATGTCATTGATTTCCTCTCTAAAGACATCTATGCCAGATTCACTAACGTTCAGGCTAAGGATGCTGTAGTTGGTGAACTTGCCAAAGAGATGTTCACCAAGTTGATTGCTGGAAAGGTCAGCGCAAGCGGTCTAATGACTGCCGCAGCCAACGACAAAACCGGTGACCGTATTTTGGCTTGGGCTAAAGACACTAAAGTGCAAAAACAATTTACAGCCACTAAAACCTCAGGTGAAATCCCAGAACAGTTTGGCCCAAATGTCTTAGTGACAGTCAATAATGCTGGTGGAAACAAATTGGATGCATACATGAATCTAAAAGTGGGCTATGCAGAAGGTGAATGCAATGTGGACACTTTCACCGGATACCAAGGACGAAGAAGCCGCGTAACAGTCGAAATCAGCAACAATGCTCCAAAGAGTGGACTACCCGCCTACGTGGTTACCAGGCTCGATGACAATTTCGGCGAGTATCGACCAAAGGGTTCAAATCGTGAGCTGGTTACAATTTACGGGCCAGTAGGCTCTGAAGCAGACTCAGTTAGCGTCAACGGTGAGCAAGCTTTCGTAAGTCTTGGTGAAGACCGCAAACGTCCGGTCTGGATTTTTGAAGTCACGTTATTGCCAGGCGAGAAGAAGACATTGGTGGTCAACATCGTTGAACCTATCAGCGATGAGAACCAAGAGAAAATATCTGGCTCGCCCACAGTTCTAGCGCCAATTACCCTAAACGCCGCTGAGATTTCAACCTCAACCATCGGCGAGTGCTCGCTGAAATAATTACCCCTATTACCCCGCCGAGTGCATTGTGGTAAACGTCATCTAACGTCGAGTATCTAGAGGGTAGGTAAAATCTTTGAATTACCTCAGCCAAAATTGAAACAACCACGGGGATCATCATGGTCCAACGAAGTCTCAATTTTGGGAACAATACAACAAGAAAAACACCAAGAGGTAGGTAGAGCAATACATTAGCCAAAGCCTCCAGTTGGTTGTATTGCAGCCAACGAAGCCAAGAAATTTCATGACAGAACTTCAACACCGTGGAGGTAATTTGCCTCACCAGACCACCATTATCAACTGGTGTCGGCCAGAGCGAGGTCAGGGAAAGTAAAACCAAGTAACAAACGAGTAAGACTCGATTTACCAGCTGATTCAGTCTCAACTTTTACCTTTCTGACACTTCAGTTCACTTGTCTAAAGTTTAGGTTATTCAACCTGCGCTGTCCCTAGACTTTAGGTAGTCGGAGGACAGTTATGCCAGAAAACTTAGGTTATAAAAAGTTATTGCAATTGCTCACCAAAGAAACTTTGGAGTTGGATCAGAGCATGCCAATAATCCTGATTGATGGTAGAGCCTGTTCTGGTAAGTCGACTCTTGCGGGGGAACTACAAAATGAACTCTTCATCCAGGGCGAGTCGCTACCCAGGATTATTCACTTGGATGATCTTTACCTTGGTTGGGATGGCTTAGCAGAAGGGGTTGACTACCTAAAGCGCTTTATTCTCCAACCGCTGCTGAGTAAGGGCACTGCTAGTTGGCAGGAGTATGACTGGGATTCTGGGAAGCGTAATTCTTGGCGAGAATTCTCTGGTGGAACACCGCTAATCGTTGAGGGTTGTGGCGCTATCAATTCATACACTGCAACTATTGCCAATTTCTCAGTCTGGCTTTCAGTCCCTGAAGAAGTAAGAAAAGCCAGGTGGTCGGAAAGAGACGGAAAAAAGTTTGACCAATACTTTGATACCTGGGCCGCCCAAGAATTAGATTTCCTTGCCAGAGAGAGATCTGAAAATTTGGCTAACTTTAGTCACGATTACGAAGCCAAGCCCTAATTCCAGCAACAACAGAACCAGTGATAAAAACAGCGGCTATCAAGTAACTTGCGTTCTTCACCCAAGGGATGCTGGCCGAGTAATAGCCGGCAAATGTCAAGCCCATTCCCCAGGCAACCGCGCCAACTAAGTTAGCGCTGAAGAACTTGTAATAGTTCATTCTAGAAATACCTGCGATAGCAGGAATGAAAACTCTAGCCCAAGGAACAAATCTTGCAATTACAACAGCCCACCAACCCCAAGCCTGAAATAGTTTCTCGGACTTTTCAATCCCGGTCTTAACCCACTTACCTTTTCTCTTATCCAAGTAAGGTCTGCCGAAATGTCTACCCAAGGTATAGCCCACCTGATCTCCCAACCAAGCTGCTATACCAACACCGCTAGCCATCACCAAGATGTCTAGGTTTTGACTTGCAGAAACTAAACCAGCGGCAAAGACTAGCGAGTCACCGGTAATAAACGGAATGAAGGCCCCAACAAAAAACCCTGTGCCAGCAAAAACCAAACCCCAAACTGCTAAAGCAAAATAGATGCCGCCTAGATTAGGAAACCAACCAGCAATCTGGTCGCTGATGGCAAAGTGAAAATGCATTACGGCTTACCGTAAAGCATTATTTCATCTAGCTCCAGTCTCACTCTAGGTGCAACTTCACGCTCGTAGGCTGGGCCCTCTAACTGCTCTGCAGGAGCAATCTTGCCAACCGCGATAACGACTAGAACTTCTGTGTTGTCATCTAGATTCAACATCTGGTGAATCTCATCGCGAACGATGCCACCAATGTGGTGAGTGTGGAGGCCCATTTCCTGAGCCTGAACCAACATCATCGAAGCGGCTAGACCAGAGTCATACTTAGCTCCAGTTAGTTCTTTGCCATCAGCAGTGGCCTTCTTTACAGCAACCACAATCAGCGCAGAAGCATCAGGGGCCCAAGACTGGTTGAAACCAGTCAAACCCTTTTCACAGAGTTCTTTGTGTAATTTGTCGGTTTTAGAAACATAAGCAAAACGCCAAGGTTGCAGGTTGTTTGACGACGGTGCCCAACGACCTGCTTCCAAAATAGCTAGTGCTTCATCTTGGGTAAGTAGATAGTCTCGGTCAAAAGATCTAGGGCTCCAACGTGATGCTAGAACCGGTGCGATAGGCGCGGCAGTAATTGCTTGTTTGTTTGAATGCATGGTTCTAGTTTAACGCTTCACGAAGGGCGCTAAGCAGTCCCTGAACATCTTCTTCCTTGGTATCCCAGGCACACATCCACCTGACCTGCCCGGTGCGATAATCCCAAACATAGAAGCGATACTTCTGCTGCAACTTCTCAATCAGATCCATCGGCAAGATAGGGAAAACAGCGTTAGCTTGAGTAAGGTTAGGGATACTTACTCTACCGTTAGAGTTTGCAGCAATCTCTCGAACTCCTTCATCCAGTAATTTAGCCATCGCATTTGCATGCTTACCGTTATTGATAGCCAGGTTGTCTTGCAAGAGCCCAATCAACTGAGCACTAACAAATCGCATCTTGCTTGGCAATTGCATGGAAGTTTTTCTTAGGAACGGTATCGATTTAGCTATGGCCGCATCGCTTAGCACTACAACTGCTTCAGCAGCTAGTGCACCAATCTTGGTGCCACCGAAACTTACCAGGTCAACGCCAACATCTGTTGTGAAACCACTGAACGGAAGATCCAAAGCAGCTGCCGCATTAGAAAGTCTTGCGCCATCCATGTGGAGCATCAAGTTATTCTTGTGAGCAAAATCAGCTAAAGCTTTAACTTCAGCAGCACTGTATAGCGTGCCTAGTTCTGTAGTTTGAGTTATCGAGATTGCTGCAATCTGTGCTCGGTGCACACTTCCAATATCAAACAGGTAAGGTTCTATTAGTTCCGGGGTGAGTTTTCCATCAGTGGTTGGAATGGTCCAAAGTTTGATACCGGCCATCTTCTCTGGGGCTCCACCTTCATCGGCGTTGATGTGTGCAGTCTCAGCACAGATAACTGCTTCCCAACGCTTAACGACAGACGAGAGGGCAATTACGTTTGAGCCGGTGCCATTGAAAACAGGGAAGACTTCCGCTTTGCTACCAAAATGGCTTTTGAACATTTTGCTAAGTTCTGCGGTAACAAAGTCATCGCCGTAGGCAACTTCGTGTCCTTCATTGACCTGCTGCATTAGCTCAAACAATCTAGGGTGAACCCCTGCATAGTTGTCGCTAGCAAAACCGCGCCAGACTCTTCTATCCTCTAAGCTCATCTGATCTCCATTCGTCTATGTCTAATCTACCGAACCTAAACTATGGGTTCGTAAAGTCGAATAAAATCTAAATAGGCCTTACGCCATAAGGCAAAGTGGTAGTAGCCAGTAATACTTATCGAGGGGTTTACCGTGTATCAAAGAACGGTACTAGTCGTTGAAGATGAGCCTTTTATCAGAGGCTTAGTCTCAGACAAGCTAAAAAGCGACGGATTCCAGGTCGAGATAGCAGCTAGCGCTGCTGAAGCTCGCAAAATCGCTGCTAACAAAGATGTTGACATCGTAGTTATGGACATCGACCTAGGTCCTGGCCCTTCTGGACTTGATCTTGGTCTGGCATTACATAAAATGCACCCGGAATTAGCCTTAGTTTTCCTAACTCACGTCCCTGAACCAAGAATGTATGGCGTGGACGTAAAGATGGTTCCTAAGAACGCCGCTTACCTTTTGAAAGAAAGACTGATCGACCCTGATGTTTTAAATGCTGCTATTGAAGCAGCCCTTAGAGACAAGGTCGGCCCAGAACACCGTGACGACCTTAAGCCATCTCACCCTCTGGTGAATGTCTCTAAAACTCAACTTGATGTTTTGAGAATGATTGCCAAAGGAATGTCTAATCAGCAAATTGCTGAAGAGCGTGGCACCAGCCTTAGGGCAGTTGAAAACCTTGTGAATAGGGCTATTGCCGCTGCCGGGATTGATGCGAAGTCCAAGACCAGTGCAAGAGTTATCGCCGTTCGAGCGTTTATCAAAGGAGC
>DDPP01000005.1:46349-46637 GCA_002342255.1 Micrococcales bacterium UBA2465 | reverse complement strand
GTTGTCGCCGCTGGGCTAGCCAGGAAAGTAGAAGTCCAAGTTGCGTATGCAATCGGTAAATCGCAACCGGTCGGCCTGTATGTAGAGACTTTTGGCACAGGAAATATTTCCGAGAATCAAATCGCAGAGGCGATCCGACAGGTTTTTGACCTCCGTCCAGCTGCAATTATCCGAGACTTGAACTTGCTTGAGCCAATTTATTCTCGTACCGCAGCCTATGGCCACTTCGGTCGAGAACTTCCTGAATTTACTTGGGAACGTTTAGATAAGGTCGACGCTCTTCGCGCA
>DDPP01000005.1:0-46273 GCA_002342255.1 Micrococcales bacterium UBA2465 | reverse complement strand
AGGCAAACTGGCTGTTGTTGTCGGTAAATCAGACGATACTGATTACGCGGGAGAATTATCTTCGATAACGAGTCTCGAGTCTCAGCACAGTCTGCTCACATCTGAGCAACATCAACTGCTAAACGCAGTTGCAGAAAGATTTGCTGGGTCAGTATCGGACCTACTAAAAGACTGTCTTCCTACGATTTCTAAGGCGGTAGACAGAAAACTTCCGAATAAACCTCATCTGGTAGGCAGCGAAATTCGATTAGGAGAGCCGTCCATCTCCTTTTTAGAACTTCGCATTGGGAGCGAGAAACCTTGGACAGAGGAGTTTATTGACAGGTGTCTTGCCAAGCTAAGTTTGGGTCAAAGTGCCTTAGTCGTGCTTCCGGATTACCGTGAAGAAGAACTATTTCAGAAAGCGCTTGAAAAAAGACAACTTGGGGCTGTCAGCATTCGACACAATAACTCAGCGAAGAACTCGGAGAAGTATTTGAAATACCTATTCAGTTTGAGTCAGCCGGCAATTGTATTCGGCTCAAGGTCAACCTGCTTTAAACCGGCCTTCAACCTTGGTCTGATTTTGCTTCTAGATGACGCAGACGAATCACATCAAGAAATTCGTTCACCATACTGGATTTCTCGTGACGTTTTGCTCCTGCGTCAGAGAGTTGCCTCTTGTGATTTGCTGATTGCTGCACACGCCCCGAGTGCTGATACTGTCCGACTTATTGAACTAGGTTTCGCTAAGCATTTGAAACAGGCAGCGTCACCGGTGGCAGTTCGTTGCACTGAGACCCAGAATCGATTAGATGATGAAACCTTTGGTCTGATCTCCAGCACCATAAAAAGAGGGAAGTCAGTTCTAATACAGGTAGCAAGCTTGGGGTATGCCTCATTTCTGATTTGCGCCAATTGCAAACAAATAAGAACCTGCCCACAGTGCAATTCGAGGATATGGATAGATCCAACTGGAATCACTAAATGCAGGACCTGTTCCTTTAGAGCAAAGTTACCTTGCTCCTGTGGCTCGGAGCAGATAAGAGTCACAAGGACTGGGTCAACCGCAATGGCTAATTGGTTGCAAAAAGCTTTCCCAAATATCGAAGTCATCCACTCAACAGGCCAAGAGCGAATCACGGAACTTGATAGTGGAGCAAAGGTTGTGATTGCTACACCGGGAGCTGAGCCAAACATCGACGGTGGATACACTGTGGTGATACTTGCCGACGCCGTAAACATGTTGGGGGTCCCATCACTCAGAGCTACAGAACATGCCTGTCAGGCTTGGTCGAACGCTGCGGCAAAGGTCAACGAGGGTGGAATCGTCATTTTCGTTGGTCTGCAAGGGGCTATCACCGATCAGTTAAGAAATCTCAATTTCTTCGAAATCATCAAGCAGGACTGTAATGAGCGAAGGGATTTGGAGTTGCCACCATACTCTAGATTGGCAAGCATACTTTTGAACGGACACAATCTCGAATTCGAGTTCCAAAAAATCGTGATGGAACGATTTGCTGGGAGAGTGAAGCATTTGTCCACGGTGGATAAGGACAGAGTTTCCTTTTTGTATCAGTACAAAGATGGTAAAGATGTTGCCGAAGGGCTTCGCAATGCGGTAGAACATTTATCACAACAGGTAAAGTCGAATAAGACTAATCGTAAGCAAATCAAAGTCATCATGGATGACTGGCAGGCAATCTAGGGCTGAGCAGATGAACATACTTTTTGCTGGGACACCGCCTAGTGCTGCCATAGTTCTCAGGAACTTGATAGCCAACAAGCACCACGTCGTTGCTGTATTGACTCGTGAAGATTCTCAGGTTGGCAGAAAGAAAATTCTTACTCCTTCAGCTGTTGCCTTGGAGGCGGAAAACTTAGGTCTTCCTGTCATCAAAAGTAATCGAGTGACTGAGGATACTATCTTTAGGATTCTGGCTACCGGTGCTGAGTTGGCAGTAGTAGTTGCCTACGGCACGATTTTGAGTACACGTGCCTTATCCGCTCTACCAAATGGCTGGTTCAACCTGCACTACAGCCTGCTACCAGCTTTTCGCGGTGCAGCACCAGTTCAGCATGCGATCATCGAGGGTCTCAGAGAAACCGGGATAACGCTGTTCAAAATTGATGAAGGTATGGATACTGGACCAATCGTCGCATCGTTACCCGTTTCAATTGAACCCGCAGAGTCAGCAGGAGGGCTAATCAGTCGAATGAGCGAATTAGGATCCACTTTGTTGAATCAGGAGCTGCCTAAAATTTACAACGGATTAGGAACACTGACGGAACAGCAGGGTCAAGCAACTTTTGCGCCAAAAATTCTTAGGGATCAGGCAAGAGTTGACTTTAAGAAAGACGCCAGAGACGTGGTGAACTTCATTCAGGGTATGAATCCTGAACCAATGGCCTGGTTCACATATGCTGACCAGCCCATAAGAATTCTTAGAGCTGTGACAGCCTATGTTGAATCGGACCACCCAGGTGAAGTTCTATCAATGGAAAGGGCAATCATCGGATGCGGATCAGGTTCGGCAATAGAGCTCCTTGAAGTCCAACCATCAGGCAAAACTGTCATGTCCGGGAAAGATTGGTTGCGTGGGCTGCGAGACCCGGGAGACTTAGTTTGATTTCTACTAACTCGAGACAGCTTGCGCTAGATCTGGTTTGTCGGGTATCGATTGAAAACGCATACGCTAATCTGCTGATGCCGAAATTGATAAGCCAAGCAAAGCTCGATTCAAGAGATGCTAACTTCGCCCAAGAGTTAGGTTTCGGGGCGATTCGTTGGCAACTTACCTACGACACCATAATTGACTCTGTATCGTCCAGATCGGTAAGTCAAATAGATATAGTTCTACTAAATTGCCTTCGCCTTGGTTCGCATCAACTATTGAATATGAGAGTTCCGAATCATGCTGCAATCAGTGAAACTGTTGACCTGGTTAGGAACAACTGCGGGGAAAAAGTAGTTGGCTTTGCTAATGGAATTCTCAGAAGAGTGTCGGAGCGCAATTTAGCAGACTGGGTCGAGATACTTTCCAACGGAAAAACTAAGAACGAGCAACTTTCAATTAGATACTCTCATCCCGAGTGGATTATTGCTGCGCTCAGTCAATCGATGGCTGTCGACGGTCTCAAGGATGATCTTGAATCACTATTAGCAGTAAACAACATTCCACCAGCGGTGAATCTAGTCGCCTTGCCAGGTCGGGCTAATGTGAACCAATACGAGAAAGATAACAACCTAAACCAGTTCAGCCCCTTTGGATTCAACATTGAAAGTGGAAACCCCTCGGAATTGCAAGGCTTCACTGATGGTTCAGTGCGGGTTCAAGATGAGGGCTCCCAACTTGCCGCATTAGGCTTAGCGACCTACGATCAAATAAGAAAAGAAGAGAAGTGGCTCGACATGTGTGCTGGACCAGGGGGCAAGGCAGCGCTGTTAGCTGCTCTCGCGCAACAACAAGATGCCATTTTCGAGGCCAATGAGATTTTGCCTCACCGAGCTGAGCTAGTTTCAAAAGTTCTCTCTCCACTAGGGAACTTCAAGGTGACGCAGAAGGATGGAATTTCGATTGGAGACGATTTTCCTGATTCCTATGACCGGATTCTCATCGATGCTCCCTGCACAGGTCTCGGGGCACTTCGTAGACGACCTGAAGCTAGATGGAGAAAACAACCCGGTGACTTAAAGGATTTGACTGAATTGCAACTCTCTCTCATTGCAAGTGGCTTGAAGGCGCTAAAGCCTGGCGGTTTACTCCTATACGTCACTTGTTCACCACACCTTTCCGAAACAACCGCAGTAATCGACAAGGCGAGTAGGAAATTCGGAGCCGAAGTCCTAGATTTTACGGGTCACATGAATAAGAAATTCATGAGAGGCTCTCTACCTTCTGGCCGAAAAACAGTGCAATTACACACCCAGAGAGACAATACCGACTCAATGTTCATGGCTCTACTGACTAAGTAGAGGATAGGGTTTAGTCATGGCAATACGAATCCAACCCAGCATTCTCAGTGCTGATTTTGTCAATTTCCAATCTGAGTTCGACTCGATTGGCAACGCGGATGGAATACACGTCGATGTTATGGACGGACACTTCGTTCCAAACATGACTTTCGGGTTACCAATGGTCAGACGTATGCAAGAGATCTCTACCATTCCGCTAGATGTTCACCTAATGCTCGAAAACCCGGATTTTTGGGCTAAGGAATACGCCAGTGCTGGCGTCTTCTCTGTAACTGTTCATTATGAGGCCTGTGAAAATCCTATTGATACAGCGAAATCTATCCATGACTGTGGGGTAAGAGCTGGAATTTCAATCAAACCTGCCACTTCAGTAGCTGTTCTTGAAGACATTTACCAGCACTTCGATCAGGTCCTCATCATGTCAGTTGAACCAGGCTTCGGGGGTCAATCTTTCATTATTGAAAGCTTGGAGAAGATTGTTCAAGCTAGAGAATTGCTTGGCAATTCCGATGTTTGGTTGCAGGTTGATGGAGGAGTAGACGAAAGCAACATCAAAACCTTGGCCGCCTTAGGAGCGGATACATTTGTCGCTGGTTCGGCGGTATTCAAGCATTCAGACCGAAGAATTGCTATCGATACCCTGAGAAGGCTTGCTATAGAGGGCGAAAATTCGAACTGATGACCCTTAATTTGACCAGAAACGAAGTCATTGCACTTGCTAAGCCTGGTGCAGTGATTCCTGTGATAGAAAAAATCTTCGGCGGACACGAAACCCCTATTGGGATCTTCGAAAAGTTTTCAGACACAGAAGCTTCTACTTTTCTTTTGGAGTCTGCCGATCAAGGCGTTTGGTCAAGATACAGCTTCATTGGAATTGAATCTCGCAGTGAAATAATTTTTTCAGACCTCGGAATAGAGATCACCAGCCCCGAGTTACTCTTTCCCAGAAGTGTTGCCACACCTAGTGACCCTCTAGACCTTATAAAAGTTGTGCAAGCATCTTGGCGTGCTCTAGAAACTGAGGATCTTCCACCTCTGATCTCAGGCTTGGTTGGATTATTTGGGTGGGAGTTAATTCGTCAGATAGAGCAAATTGAAAACCATAAAGAGAGTCCATATTATTCCCCGACCATGCATTTGCAGCTGATTCGTGACCTTGTTGTCATCGATCACTCAGAGAACAGTTTGTTGATTGTCTCGAACATATACTGCACCGATGGCCAGGATAGTGAAAGTGAATATGAAAGCGCTCTAGCAAGAATTGATAGGATTCGAGAGACTCTGCAGACCCCAACACAAGCGGAATTCTTCTCGGAAGGCCAGATTAGCTCCGAGGTTGTTACTAGTAATCAAACTCAGCAAGAGTTCATGGATGCGGTTTTGAAAGCCAAGGAGTATGTCCGCATTGGTGATGTATTCCAAGTAGTTATTTCACAAAGGTTTGAAGTTCCAGTGATAGCCAAACCCATCGATGTCTACAGGGTATTGCGCTCCATTAATCCGAGCCCATACATGTATTTGTTGAACTTCAAAGACTCAAGGGGGCGCTATTGCGTTGTCGGCTCCTCACCTGAGGCTTTAGTGAAAACTCAATCTGGGGAAGTCACAATGCACCCGATTGCTGGTTCCAGACCGCGCGGAGCAAGCCCCGATGAGGATGACACCTTGGCTAAGGAACTTCTAGCGGATAGGAAGGAACAAGCGGAGCATCTCATGCTTGTTGATTTAGCGCGGAACGACTTACTAAAGGTTTGCGAACCTGACTCTATTTCTGTTCGGAAATTCATGAACGTAGAGCGCTTCAGCCACGTTATGCATCTAGTTTCTGATGTTCGGGGGAGCTTAAAGGCCGACTCAACCCCAATTGATTTGCTCAAAGCAACATTTCCAGCAGGAACACTCTCTGGCGCTCCCAAACCACGAGCTCTTGAGATCATCGAAGAGTTAGAGCCGGAAAAACGCGGAGTTTTCGGCGGGGTAGTTGGATATTTGGATTTCGCAGGAAACGCAGATTTGGCAATTGCCATCAGAACTGGACTAATTCGAGATGGAATCGCTTATGTACAAGCTGGCGCTGGAATTGTGCTTGATTCTGATCCCGAAAGCGAATACAAGGAAACAATTGCCAAGGCATCTGCTGTTTTGCGCGCCATTAATCAGGCAAACAGTAATTTTGCAGGCTGAGACTTGTTAAGATTGCAACATAGGAAAGGTAATTAGATGAATACCTCACACGATGACACAAGCCATGGAAATTCAATTGCTGCTTGGACAGCTGTTATAACTGCCACCATTGGCGTCACTATCGTAACCGTAGGCTACCTTTTCTCAAACGGCATTATGCTTTTGGCCGGGGGCGTCTTAACACTTGTTTCTATACCTCTTGGTGCGGTTTTATCAAGAATGGGTTACGGCATAGCCGGGAAAAACAACAAATAAATAATGCTCGATGACTTGTATGCAGGTAGCGTTGCCGACGCTGCCACTAGAAGTCAGTCGGTAACAGTGCAGCAACTTGAGAGGCTCATTTCAAATCAGTCTCCAGCTCTGGATAGCCTTACTGTCTTCGAGTCAAATTCTTCGGTAAATGTTATCGCCGAGATTAAACGAGCATCCCCATCTAGAGGCGATTTGGCTCCGATACCTGATCCTGCTGCCTTAGCCAGGCTCTATCAAAACTCTGGTGCATCGGCTATAAGTGTGCTCACTGAACAAAGAAAGTTCAAGGGAACCTTAGACGACCTGAAGGCGGTGAGAAACGCTGTATCACTGCCAATCTTGAGAAAAGACTTTATCGCCAACGAGTATCAAATACTTGAGGCAAGAGCATTCGGTGCTGATTTAGTCTTACTTATTGTCGCTGGGCTGAACCATCCGCAACTGCGTCATCTATTCGACTTCATTGAGTCATTTGGCATGCAGGCTTTGGTTGAAACTCATTCCGCAGAGGAAGTGAAAATAGCTGCAGATTTGGGGGCCAAGATTATTGGGGTCAATGCAAGAAACCTCAGAACTTTCGAGACTGACATTCGACTATTTGAGAACTTGATTTCCCTTATCCCGAGTGATTCTCTGGCCATAGCAGAGTCGGCTATGAGAACAGTTCACGACGTTGAGAACTATGCCATTCATGGAGCTCAAGGGGTTCTGGTTGGGGAGGCCTTAGTCACAGGTGAGCCTGAGTCTCTTATCCGTTCTTTCGCTGCAGTTGCAAAGCATAGAATTTGACTCATGAGTGAAAACTCCAACCTGAGAGGCCAGGCGGGGCCATATTTCGGTGAATTCGGCGGACGATTTGTTCCCGAGTCACTAATCGCTGCTCTCGACGAACTTGAATATACCTACAATCAGGCTAAAAGCGATCCCTCTTTCGCTTCAGAGCTATCCGAATTGAATAGAACCTATGTCGGCAGAGCGTCACTGATTACTGAAGTCCCGAAGTTCGCAGCGTTGGTTGGGGATGTTCGAGTTTTCCTAAAGCGAGAAGATCTGAACCACACCGGCAGCCACAAAATAAATAATGTTATCGGTCAGGCACTTCTGGCTAAGCGAATGGGGAAGACTCGAATAATTGCAGAAACCGGTGCTGGACAGCACGGGGTAGCTTCAGCTACGGCAGCTGCATTGTTTGGACTCGAATGCGTTGTCTACATGGGAGAAGTTGATACCAAACGACAGGCACTGAATGTAGCCAGAATGAAACTACTCGGCGCGACTGTTATTCCAGTGACAACGGGATCTCAGACACTAAAGGATGCAATCAACGAAGCACTTCGCGACTGGGTTGCCAATGTGGAAAACACGCACTACCTTCTAGGCACTGTTGCTGGGCCACATCCTTTCCCAACAATGGTCAGAGATTTCCACTCAGTTATCGGAGTTGAATCTCGAGTACAAATGTTGGAGCTGACTGGAAAACTTCCCGATGTCGTTGCAGCTTGTGTTGGCGGAGGTTCAAATGCAATAGGTATTTTCCACGCTTTCCTCGATGAAGATGTAAGGCTTTGGGGATTTGAAGCTGCCGGCCATGGAGTTGACACCGGTATGCATGCCGCAACGCTTAGTAAAGGAAAAATCGGTGTATTGCATGGAGCTAAGAGCTACATGCTCCAAGACGAAGACGGGCAGACACTTGAAAGCCACTCGATCTCAGCGGGACTAGATTATCCAGGAGTAGGACCAGAACACTCTTGGCTTAAGGATTTGCAGAGAGCTGAATACTTTGGTGTCACCGACGATGAAGCTATGCAGGCACTAAAGGCACTAGCGGAAACCGAGGGAATTATCGCAGCCATAGAAACCGCTCACGCTCTCGCCGGGATTATTAAGGAAGGAAATAGGCTTCCTGCCGGTTCGAACATTTTGGTGAATCTCAGTGGACGCGGGGATAAGGATATGGAAACAGTTGGTAAGTATTTCGGTTTCCTAGGTGATGACTAATGGCTAGCACAGCAAATCTAATCAGAGAGATTCGTGCCACTAATCAATCGGTGTTGATTGGTTACTTCCCGGCGGGCTACCCAACCTTAGCTGACTCTGTCGAAGCCTGTCTGGCAATGTTGGATTCGGGAGTTGATGTCTTAGAACTAGGTGTGCCATATAGCGATCCAGTTATGGATGGACTGGTTATTCAACAGGCTACTGAAACCGCTCTGGCGAATGGCTTCAAACTTTCACAGGTATTTGAGGTTATCAAGAGAATTAAAGAACTCTCAGACAAGCCAGTTTTGGTTATGAGCTATTGGAACCCCATTATTCAATATGGGGTGGAGCGCTTCGCAAAAGATCTCAAAGAATCTGGAGCGGCTGGTTTAATTACCCCCGATTTGATTCCCGATGAAGCTGGGCAATGGTTGGCCGTCTCGGACCAACTGAATTTGGATCGAGTCTTTATGGCAACTCCATCATCATCCCAACAACGACTTGCCAAGGCCGCCGAGCTAAGTCGAGGATTCGTATATGCAGTCTCAACCATGGGTATAACTGGGGCTCGTGAGGATTTGGATGCTAAGGCTAGGGCTGTAGTGTCAGGAATCAAAGCTGCCGGGAGTCAGACACCCGTCTGTGTTGGTATTGGTATTTCAAGTGGAGTTCAGGTTGCTGAAGTAAACTCCTATTCGGACGGTGCCATCGTTGGCAGTGCCATCATCAATGCCTTCAACACAGGCGGCATTGACAATTTGCGTAAAACCGTAAAATCTTTGAAAGCAGGTGCTCAAAAGTGAGCTACTTCGGTTCGATTCCCTCACCAACAATTAGTGACTTTCAACTAGGTCCCTTTTTAGTTCACTTCTACGCTCTATTCATTCTGCTAGGTATCGTAATCGCAACTGTATTCGCAGCTGGCAGACTAAGAGCCTGGGGGATGAAAGCTGGATATGCAGTAGACATAGCCATCTGGGCAGTTCCGCTAGGCATCATCGGTGGAAGATTATTTCACGTCCTTACTCACTTCAACGATTACTTTGGTCCTGGCAAAGACTGGGTTTCCATGTTCAGGCTCTGGGAGGGTGGCTTAGCCATTTATGGCGCTATCATCTTCGGCGCACTCGGAGCATACATCGCTTGCCAAGTTGAGATTAAAGCCATTGGCATGAGACCAGTTGGCATCAGGTTTCTTACCTTCGCCGATGCGGTTGTCCCAGGTCTTTTAGCTGCCCAGGCAATCGGTAGATTCGGAAACTACTTCAATCAGGAATTGTTCGGGGCACCAACGGATTTACCTTGGGGGCTCGAGATACCAATTACCAATCCTTACTACCCGACTGGGTTACCTGCGGGTGTCACCTTTCACCCAACGTTTTTGTATGAATCCCTTTGGTCACTGCTAGGAATACTCGTCCTTCTCGTCATTGAAAGATTCTTCAACCTTCGCTGGGGCCGAATGTTTGCTCTTTACTTGGTCTGGTATGGCATCGGACGATTTATGATCGAGTCAATTCGCCTTGACCCGGCTGACATCTTCCTTGGTTTGAGAACCAATCAGTGGTCTGCGCTGCTGGGTGCTCTTGTCGGTCTAGCGCTTTTCCTAGTTCAGACGGTCAAACATACTGGAAGAGAGGACACCGGGTATCTCCCTGGTTACCCAAAGCCAGTCAGTGAAAAGATCGAGGCTCAAGAAAATACTCTGGAATCAGTAAAAGAATCAGAGCACGAAGCATCTGAAAAGACATCGAACTTTGAAGCCGAAGTTAAAACCACAAACGAGGAAACTAATGAGAAGAGCTAAAATCATCGCCACCCTTGGACCGGCAACTTCTACCTATGAGAGCATCAGGGCCATAATAGACGCTGGGGTGGATGTGGCTCGCATGAACTTGAGCCATGGTAGCCATGAGGTGCACGAAGAAATTTACCGGACAGTTCGTCAGGCTGCTGAAGATGCTGGAAAGCCGTTAGGAATCTTCGTTGACTTGCAAGGACCAAAGATTCGCCTAGGCAAATTTTCGGGCGGTCCAGTTACTTTGGCAAAAGGCGACATCTTCAAAATAACTACCGATGACATTCAGGGAAACCAAGAGATTTGTTCAACAACTTTTAAGGGGTTACCTGGAGATGTCAAAGTTGGTGACACTTTGCTAATCGATGATGGAAAAGTGGGTTTGCGAGCAACCGAAGTTAGCGATACTACCGTGACAACTGTAGTTGAGGTAGCTGGAGTAATTAGCAATAACAAGGGAATCAATCTGCCAGGGGTTGCAGTAAACGTCCCCGCTCTGAGTGAGAAAGACGAGGATGATCTTCGCTGGGCCCTCCATTTGGGCGTTGACATGATTGCTCTATCTTTCGTGAGAAATGCATCAGACATAAATCGTGTCCACGAAATTATGAATGAAGAAGGAAGAGCTCTTCCAGTCATCGCAAAGATCGAAAAGCCACAGGCAGTTGAAGCCTTGGAGGAGATCATAGATGCATTTGATGGAGTAATGGTAGCCAGGGGAGATCTTGGTGTTGAATTGCCATTCTGGCAAGTGCCACTGGTGCAAAAGCGGGCGATAGAACTTTCCAGGCGTTGGGCTAAACCGGTTATTGTCGCAACACAAATGCTCGAGTCAATGATTGATGCTTCGAGGCCTACTCGGGCCGAAGCTAGCGATGTGGCGAACGCCGTTCTGGATGGCGCTGATTGCCTAATGCTTTCAGGGGAAACCTCTGTCGGAAAATACCCGGTTGAAACAGTTTCAGCCATGGCCAGCATCATTGAATCGACTGAAGAAAACGGTTTGGACAGAATACCTGGACTTGGCACCAAACCACACACCCATGGCGGAGCTGTAACACTTGCAGCAGCCGAAATTGCTGAGCTTTTGGATTCGAAGTTCATCTGTGTGTTCACCGAAAGTGGTGACTCATTGAGAAGAGTCTCAAGACTTCGCCACCAGATTCCGATTGTTGCTTTCACACCAAACGAAGATACTTTAAAAAGATTGTCTATGGTTTGGGGTTCAAATGTTTACCTGGTAGAAACTGTCACTCACACGGATGCAATGATTTTGCAAGTTGATGAGATTCTATTGGGCGAGAAGATTGCCGAAATCGGTGACGAAGTTGTTGTAGTTGCTGGAACCCCACCAGGTATTCCTGGATCTACAAACTCACTCCGTGTCCACCGAGTTGGCGATGCTAAAAACGGAATTGTCCCTGCATATAATCGCTAGATGTTGAAAGAGACCTAGTTGGACTAGGTCTCAGTTTTGGTGCCGAAGGTGGGAGTCGAACCCACACGCCCTTTCGAGCAAAGCATTTTGAGTGCTCCGCGTCTGCCATTTCGCCACTTCGGCAAGCAACAAAATAAGAGTCTAAACCATTTATAACGAGTATGGTAATCCTATGATTAGGTCACCTAGAGTAGTGGTTGCAGAGGATGAGGCTATCATCCGTCTAGACATCGTTGAAACTTTGACCGAGGCTGGATTCGACTGCGTTGGGCAGGCCGGAGATGGCCAGGAAGCAATCAGATTGGCTCTAGAACTTAAACCTGATTTGGTTCTAATGGACATTAAGATGCCTGGTACGGATGGGCTGATGGCAGCCGAAGCACTCAGAGAGCATAAGATTCCAGTTGTTTTATTGACTGCTTTTAGCTCTCCGGACTTGATTGATCGAGCCAGCGAAGCTGGAGTCTATAACTATGTTGTCAAGCCGTTCAATCCAAGCAATTTGATTCCAGCTTTGCGGATAGCACTTTCACTTCAGGAGAGAATTCTTCGACAAGAAGCTGAAATTGAAGAAGTAAACGAGAAACTCGAAACCAGAAAACTCGTGGAACGTGCCAAAGCCCTTCTTACAGAGCAAATGCAGCTGAATGAGCCGGAAGCTTTCCGCTGGATTCAGAAGGCTTCGATGGACCGACGATTAACCATGAAGCAGGTTGCACAGACGGTAATTGAGCAATTAGGTAGCAACTAGCGATTATCTCTTAGAAAGTTAGTGATTCTTACCGTTGAAAGTCTGTTTCCAGCCTCATCGGTTACAACTACCTCATGGGTCGTCAAGTTTTTTCCAATGTTTATCGCCTTGGCAGTTGCAGTGATAAGTCCTGAACTACAGCTCTTAGTGTGTGAGGCATTTATTTCAATGCCGACAGCGTGGCGACCTTGACCGGCTGCAACATTGGCACAGCCGCTACCTAAGGTTTCGGCGATGACCACATAAGCACCACCATGAACTATCCCCAGCGGTTGTCGGTTGCCTTCAGCAGGCATGGTTGCCACGCCACCTTGGGCAGACATCGAGAGAACTTTTATGCCCATTTTCTCAGCTAGTTCTCCAACTCCTCTGGATTCTAGCCACTTGACTACGTCCTCGTGCATTGGCTCAGACATACGCTTTCCTTTGATCAAACTTGGCTTTAGGCCAAGTTAGGCTTACAACATGACCAGCAAGGGTAAGCCTACACTTCTACTAATCGATGGACACTCTTTGGCATTCCGAGCTTTTTACGCGTTAAGTCCAGATTCTTTCAAGACGCCTGATGGTCAACACACCAACGCGGTTCATGGATTCATCTCAATGATGTTAAACATAATTGCCAACGAAAAACCAACCCATTTAGCGGTCGCTTTTGATTTGTCTCGAGTTTCATTCCGCACAGAACAGTATCCGGAATACAAAGGCACTCGAGGTGAAACGCCACCTGAGTTCAATGGTCAAACAGAGTTGCTGACTGAGGCACTTGCAGCTATGAACATAACCACCTTGACCCGAGAGAATTATGAGGCTGATGACATAATCGCTAGCTTGGCGGATCAAGGTACAGCCCAAGGATTTGAAGTTTTAATCGTGTCGGGAGACAGAGACACCTTCCAGCTGATCCAAGAAGAGGTTACGATACTGTACCCGGTCAAAGGCGTAATGAACTTAGCCCGAATGAATGACGCCGCAGTGGTTGAAAAGTATGGAATTCATGCCAAGCAATATCCGGATTTAGCGGCACTGGTTGGCGAAACCAGCGATAACCTGCCAGGTATTCCAGGTGTTGGGCCAAAAACAGCTGCAAAATGGTTGCAGCAATATGGTGATTTGGCTTCGATTCTAAAGGCGGCTGAGGAGATCAGCGGCAAGGTTGGTGAAAGCCTCAGAGAACATAGAGAACTCGCCGTTAGAAACCGAAAACTAAATCATTTGGTTAGAGATCTTGACATTGGGATGCCATTCGAATCTTTTGCTATGAAACCCGTAGAAGAGGATAACCTCCGTGCAACCTTTGCAAAACTTCATTTTAGGTCACTTCTTGAGAGAGTTTTCAAGGGACTAGGCGTAATTCGCTCGGACAAAGCAAATGTTGAAGCCATCACGCTAGTAAGCCAAGCTGAAACAACCGGAGCAGCGCAAACACAGCTTGAACTTCCTAACGCTACTGAGTTGAGCGAGAAGGTTTTAGAGAAGTTATTTTCGAGCAAAACAGTTGTCGCTGTATTCCCTGTATTTGACGAGGGTGATCTAATTGGGGTCGGGTTGGCGACTGATAAAGAAAGACTTTATTTAGATTACAAATCTAACAAAAAGGAACTTGGGAAATTTTTTGAGTCAGATGTGACCAAAAATATTTTTGACTCTAAACGCATCCAGCGTTGGTTACTGAATCAGAAAATACATCTTGAATCAGTAATCGATGACCCTATGTTGATGGCTTACGTCGAAAACCCTCTGCGTCGCAATTTCGGTGCTGAAGAGCTAATTTCCGAGTTCCTTGGACTCAGTATTTCCTCAACGCAGGAGATAGGTGAGGATGGTCTCGATCTTTCTGCGATAGCTTGGTATCTAAATCCACTCTGCAAAAAGATCAATGAAACACTTGTTCAAAGCAAACAGGATTTCATTTACAAGAGCGTGGAACTACCATCGGCCAGAGCACTAGCAAAAATGGAACAGGTCGGCGTAAGCATTAATACGGCGGATCTCACCAAATTGATCAAGCAATTGGATAAAGAAATTTCACAATTGGCTTCAGAGTGTTACAAGATAATTGCTAAAGAAATTAACCTAGCCTCTCCTAAACAACTGCAGACTGTGCTGTTCGATGACTTAGGAATGCAGGGTACCAGTAAGGTGAAAACCGGGTTCTCAACTAATGCTGAGGCATTGACTACCCTCTTCGAACAAACTGGACACCCATTCCTAGAGAAGTTGCTGCAACATCGAGAAGTAACAAAGATTAGGCAGATTGTCGAAACAATCTCCAAAACCGTCGAATCAGATGGTCGCATCCACACCACCTATGTTCAAACTGGAACTTCAACCGGTCGACTTTCTTCAGAGAATCCTAATTTGCAAAACATTCCTGTTCGAACTGAACGCGGACGGCTCATTCGAGACGCCTTCGTAGTCGGCGATGATTACGAAACACTTTTGACCGCGGACTATTCTCAAATTGAAATGCGTATCCTTGCACACCTAAGCCAGGATTCAGGTTTGATAGAAGCATTTAAATCCGGTGAAGATTTGCATAAATTCGTAGGCGCAAGGATTTACGGCGTTCAACCAGACGAAGTAACTTCTGCTATGCGTAGCAAAGTCAAGGCCATGTCTTATGGATTGGTCTACGGACTGAGCGAATATGGTCTTGCCAAGCAACTTAGAATAAGCAATGCTGACGCCAAACAGTTGATGGCCGATTATTTCGCTAGGTTCGGTGGAGTAAGAAACTATCTAGCAAAAGTGGTTGATGATGCCAAACTTAACGGCTTCACAACCACAATTTACGGCCGGCGTCGTCCATTCGATGATCTGAATAGTAAAATCTTCACGATTCGTGAGAATGCTAGGCGCGCTGCACTAAATGCTCCAATCCAAGGCACAGCGGCCGACATTATGAAACTTGCCATGATCAAAGTTGATCATTTACTGGTTGAAGCCAAAATGAAAAGCAGGATTCTCCTTCAGGTTCATGATGAGCTAGTAATTGAAGTCGCTAAAGGCGAGTTGGAGAAAGTAAAGTCGCTTGCTATCAAGGGGATGACCGAAGCGGCTAAATTGGACGTTCCTCTAGAAGTAAGTATTGGAGTCGGTAAGAGCTGGGACGAGGCGGCCCATTGACCGTTTCAGCTTTGGTCGTAGTTAGCGGTGAAAGTGGTTTGCATGCGCGGCCAGCGGCAGAGATCGTGAAGTTAGTGCAGGGTGCCAATCACACTGTCTCTATCACTAATCAGGCGGGTAAAAGGGTCTCCGGAGCTAGCCTGCTAGGGATCCTCAGTCTAGGTGTCAAAGCTGGAGAGACTATAGAAATTGAGGTTGACGGACCCTCAGCCGATGAGGTGTTGGATCTTCTAAAGGCCGTTGTTACAGGCTAAAAACCCTTGTAGACTTGGCAAGGTTCAGTTTTGAACCAAATCCCCATCCATCCGCTTGGTGAGCTAAATACTTATCAGGCCCGAGTAAAAACAGAACGAGATATTTTCTCTATGACAAGTACTGAAAGCGCAACCCCACAGGTTGCTGTCAACGACATCGGCACCACTGAACAGCTTTTAGCTGAAATCGAAAAAACCCTCAAATCTTTCAACGACGGGGACCTAATCTCTGGAATCGTTGTCAAGATTGACCGCGATGAGGTTCTCCTCGATGTCGGTTACAAAACCGAAGGTGTTATCCCTTCTCGTGAACTTTCCATTAGACATGATGCGGCTCCTGGCGACATTGTCGCTGTTGGGGACTCAATTGAAGCTCTAGTTCTTCAGAAAGAAGACAAAGAAGGTCGTCTAATCCTTTCTAAAAAACGCGCCCAATACGAACGCGCATGGGGAGATGTTGAAAAGATCAAAGAGACCGATGGCGTTGTCAACGGTCTGGTTATAGAAGTGGTTAAAGGTGGTCTGATTGTCGACATTGGTCTACGTGGATTCCTTCCAGCTTCACTAATCGAACTGCGTCGGGTACGCGATCTTTCCCCTTACCTAGGGCAAACGGTTGAAGCCAAGATTCTCGAGCTAGACAAGAACAGAAACAACGTTGTCTTATCTCGTCGTGCTCTTTTAGAAGAGTCACAGACGGCAAACCGCACAACATTCCTTGCAGACTTGGCTAAGGGTCAAATTCGCACCGGTGTTGTTTCATCAATCGTGAACTTTGGAGCTTTCATTGACCTAGGCGGTGTTGACGGTTTGGTACACGTTTCAGAGCTCTCTTGGAAGCACATCGAACATGCCAGCGAAGTTGTTGAAATAGGTCAAGAAGTAACTGTTGAAGTACTCGAAGTAGACAACGACCGCGAACGCGTCTCACTTTCACTCAAGTCAACTCAAGAGGACCCTTGGCAGGTATTCGCAAGAAATCACGCTATCGGTCAGTTCGCTCCGGGTAAAGTAACCAAAATTGTTCCTTTCGGCGCTTTCGTTAGAGTTGCCGATGGCATTGAAGGCCTAGTACACATTTCGGAACTTTCGGCAAAGCACATTGATCTGGCTAGCCAAGTTGTAACTGTAAACCAAGATGTATTTGTTAAGGTTATCGACATCGACCTTGACCGTCGCAGAATTTCTTTGTCGCTAAAGCAGGCAACCGAAGAAACAGATCCATTTGGCACTGACTTCAACCCAGCACTTTACGGTTTGGCTACTGATTTCGATGACCAGGGTAACTACAAGTACCCAGAAGGTTTCGATCCTGCCACCAGTGAATGGAAACCAGGCTATGAAGAAGCTAAGGCTAAGTGGGAGAAGGAGTATGCCGAAGCCCAGGCTCGTTGGGAGGAGCACAAGAAGCAGGTTGCTGCAACTCATGAGCTCGAAGCAACTCTTCCAGACACCAAGCCTGAAGTGACTGAGAGCAACGCAACTTCGACATCATCAGAAGGCATGGAGTCAACAGGAACCTTATCTGAAGATGCATCATTATCTGCACTCAAGGAACAACTAGGCGAAGCCGAGTAACATTTCGTAGCATTCGGGGTTGAGTTTGGCTCAACCCCGTTTGTTTTAACCAAGTTAGGCTTATAGTCATGTATCTGATTGGTCTGACTGGCGGGATTGCGGCAGGAAAGAGCACTATAGCCAAACTCTGGAGAGAACTTGGTGGTATCGAGATTGATGCTGACCAACTTGCCAGAGAAGTGGTTGAGGCTGGATCTGAGGGTGCAAACCAGATTCTAGAGAAATTTGGCGAAAGTTTTTTTTCGGAGGATGGAACCCTGGACCGCAAGAAATTGGGGGCTATTGTATTCTCCGACCAACGAGCTCGACTGGAACTTGAAGCTATAGTTCATCCGTTGGTGAGGCGACGAGCTCTCGAAATCTTGGCTAACCTATCCGAGGAAGCGCTGGTTGTATACAATGTGCCACTCCTCGTTGAGGCAAAAGTGGACCTTCCATTTGACGTAATAGTCACAGTGGAAGCTCCAGAGGATGAACGAGTACAACGACTCATCAACAACAGGGGTATGACGGTTGCTGAAGCCAAAGCCAGGATTGACAACCAAGCCAAGCCCATTGATAGGGCACAGATTGCCGACCACATTCTCAACAGCAACCAATCAATTGAACTGCTTCTAAATGAAGCCAGAGCCTTATGGGCAAAGTTTCAAAAGGACGCGGCATTGAAATGAAAGACCAAACTAGAGCTTTCAGACCTTTCGAAGTTATAAGTGAATACAAGCCCTCGGGGGATCAACCCAATGCCATTGAAGAGCTAACCCAAAGGATTTTGGCTGGTGAAAAAGATGTCGTATTGCTTGGAGCAACTGGAACTGGTAAATCCGCTACTACGGCATGGCTGATAGAGAAACTGCAGAGACCAACTCTTGTCCTTGCTCACAACAAGACACTAGCGGCTCAGTTAGTCAACGAATTTCG
Organism: Micrococcales bacterium UBA2465; assembly: GCA_002342255.1. Classification (GTDB taxonomy): domain Bacteria; phylum Actinomycetota; class Actinomycetes; order Actinomycetales; family Microbacteriaceae; genus Rhodoluna. The sequence goes on along the minus strand of DDPP01000005.1, from coordinate 28,030 downwards.
AGAACTGCTGCCAAACAATGCCGTCGAATACTTCGTAAGTTATTACGATTACTATCAACCAGAGGCCTATGTTCCTCAAACCGATACTTTCATTGAAAAAGACTCGAGTATTAACTCCGAGGTTGAACGTCTTCGCTACTCAGCGACAATGAGTTTGCTCAGTCGAAGAGATGTTGTTGTGGTCAGCACAGTCTCCTGCATCTATGGACTTGGAGCTCCAAGTGAATACCTAGACATGTCTCTTCCGCTGCACCGAGGGCAGACTATTGATAGAGACGAGCTAATTCGAGAGTTCGTCAGCATGCAGTATCAGCGAAATGACTATGACTTTAGTCGAGGGAACTTCCGAGTTAAGGGTGACACCATTGAAATCATTCCGGTGTATGACGAGTTAGCAATTCGCCTTGAACTTTTCGGTGACGAGGTTGAAAAAATCTACCAGCTTCATCCTTTGACCGGTGAAATTGTAAAAGAACTTGATACGGTAAACGTCTATCCCGCTAGTTACTATGTCACATCTCCCGAGCGCATGGGCATTGCACTTGAAAATATCGAACATGAAATGGTAGCCAGGGTTAAAGAGCTTGAAACTCAAGGCAAATTACTCGAAGCCCAAAGGATAAAAATGCGAACCACCTTTGATTTAGAAATGATCAGGGAGCTCGGATTCTGCTCAGGCATAGAAAATTACTCCAGACACCTCGACGGCAGAGAACCTGGTTCTGCTCCGTCTTGCTTACTTGATTATTTCCCAGAGGATTTTCTCACCGTCATAGACGAATCCCACGTCACAGTGCCTCAGATTGGTGCGATGTATGAAGGTGACTCATCCAGAAAACGCACCTTGGTGGAATACGGTTTTAGATTGCCATCTGCTTTGGATAACCGTCCTCTGAAGTGGACTGAGTTCCTCGATAGAGTCGGCCAAACTGTTTACCTGTCGGCCACTCCAGGCAAGTACGAGCTAGGCGTAAGCGATGGTGTTGTTGAGCAAATTATCCGACCAACTGGATTGGTTGACCCACAGGTGCTAATCAAACCGACCAAGGGGCAGATCGATGACTTACTAGAGGAAGTCAAAAAGCGGGCCGAAAGAGACGAACGTGTCCTAGTTACCACGTTAACCAAGAAGATGTCTGAAGAACTTACTGATTTCCTAACCGAAGCTGGAGTGAGAGTCCGTTACCTACACAGTGATGTTGACACGTTGCGCCGGGTGGAATTACTTAGAGAGCTTCGAACGGGAGTTTTCGATGTCTTGGTGGGAATAAACTTGCTGCGAGAAGGACTAGACCTACCTGAAGTTTCTCTGGTTAGCATCCTTGATGCCGACAAAGAAGGTTTCCTGCGTTCGACAACATCTCTAATCCAAACTATAGGTCGCGCTGCAAGAAACGTGTCCGGCGAAGTCCACATGTATGCGGATCGAATAACAGATTCCATGGCACGGGCGCTTGACGAAACCAATAGAAGACGTGAAAAGCAAATTGCATATAACAAGGAAAGAGGCCTTGATCCTCAACCACTACGAAAGAGGATTTCAGACATTACCGATGCAATACTGAGTGAAGAGAAGGACACCGCGGAATTATTGGAAAACAGCAAAAAGCGATCCAGAGACGGTAAACCGGTGATACCTGTTCGAAAGCGACCCGATCAGAACAGCAGCTATGACGATTTGATTGATTTAGTGGTTGATTTGGACGCACAGATGAGAGCTGCGGCTGCGGAACTCAATTTCGAGTTAGCTGCGAGGCTGAGAGATGAAATTAGCGAACTAAAATACACGATTCGGCAAATCGACAAGGTTTAGCAAGTTAAAATTGTCCCTATGCCCGTAATCCAAATTCCTGCCAAAGAAAAGCTCGTTATCAAAGGGGCCAGAGTTCACAACCTCAAAAACCTGACTCTGGAGATACCGAGAAATGCCATGGTGGTTTTCACCGGGCTTAGTGGTTCGGGTAAATCATCGCTGGCCTTCGATACTATTTTCGCTGAAGGTCAGCGACGTTACGTCGAGTCACTGAGCGCGTATGCCAGACAATTTCTGGGCCAGGTGGATAGGCCAGACGTCGATTTCATTGAAGGACTCTCGCCTGCAGTTTCTATTGACCAAAAGTCAACAAACCGAAACCCTCGCTCAACAGTTGGAACTATTACAGAGATTCATGATTACCTTCGGTTGCTTTGGGCAAGGATTGGGGTTCCGCACTGTGCCACCTGTGGAGAAAAGATCTCGAAGCAAACCACCCAACAAATCGTAGATCAAATCATGCAGTTACCTGCAGGAACTAAATATCAGGTACTCGCTCAAGTAGTCGACCAGAAGAAAGGCGAATTTGTTGATTTATTCAAAGAACTAATCGCCCAAGGATTCGCAAGAGCAGTTGTTGACGGGGAACTTATTTCACTCAGTGAAGCCAAGCCGCTCAAAAAGACCTTCAAACACGACATTGCCGTGGTCATTGATCGACTGGTGGCTAAAGCTGACATTACACAGCGTTTGACTGACTCAGTGGAGACGGCCTTGAAACTAACCAATGGCAGAGTCACCATAGACCTGGTGGATCTGGAAGGCGAAGGAAAGTATCGCAATTTCAGTGAGAGGATGTCCTGCCCAAACGAACATCCGCTGGCGTTGACTGAAATCGAACCTAGGACTTTTTCCTTTAACGCGCCATTTGGCGCTTGCCAAACCTGTTCCGGGCTTGGAACCAAAATGGCAGTTGACAAGGATTTGGTCATCGGAGATCCCTCTGAATCAATCCTTGGCGGTGTAATTCGTCCTTGGTCTACTCAAGGTAAAGGGCTTTTTACCTATTACACAAGATTGGTAACTGGACTGGCTAAAGATATGGACTTCTCTCTGGAGACTCCATGGCAGGACCTACCGGAAGAAGTCCAAGACGCGGTGCTCTACGGTAATAACTTCGACGTGCAAATGAAATGGAAAAACCGCTACGGTCGAGAACTGCGCTATACCACTGGATTTGAAGGTGCACTAAATTACATCGAAAGAAAATACCTTGAGGCTGATAACGATTGGGGTCGAGGTCGGTGGGCGGAGTATCTCCGAGAAACGCCGTGTCCGGATTGCAACGGCACAAGGTTACGCCCAGAGGTTTTGGCAGTTAAGGTTTCGGGTCATTCGATAGCAGATGTCTGCAATATCAGTTTGGGCGAATCAATGATGTTCTTTGGCAAACTCAAGCTTGATAAGCGGGACGAGAAGATAGCGGCACAGGTACTCAGAGAGATACGAGCCAGACTTGAATTCCTGATAGCAGTTGGCCTTGATTATCTTTCCTTAGAGCGAGCTGCAGCAACACTCTCCGGTGGAGAAGCTCAGAGAATACGTCTTGCCACACAGATTGGCGCTGGACTTACTGGTGTGCTGTATGTTCTTGATGAACCGAGCATCGGATTACACCAGAGAGACAACAGAAGACTAATTGAAACACTTCTTAAGCTTAGAGACCTCGGTAACACTCTTATCGTGGTGGAACATGACGAGGACACTATCAAGGCTGCGGACTGGTTAGTTGACATAGGTCCTGGCGCTGGAGTTCACGGCGGGGAAGTAGTGCACAGTGGAAGTTACAAAGCGATTCTCAGCAATAAGGACTCAATCACCGGAAAGTATTTAGCCGCAAAGCAGGTGATCGCCACTCCTAAGAAAAGACGGAAAGTTGATCATAACCGGGTAATTAAAGTTGTTGGAGCTAGAGAAAACAATCTTAAAAATGTCGATGTCGAGTTTCCCCTCGGGAGTTTCATATCAGTTACCGGAGTCTCAGGCTCAGGGAAATCCTCGTTGGTAAATGATGTTTTGTACGAGGTGCTAGCCAACAAACTCAATGGTGCCAAAGGTGTTGCTGGCAAACACACACGGGTCGAAGGCCTAGAGCAACTGGATAAGGTAGTTCACGTCGATCAAAACCCAATTGGCCGAACCCCAAGGTCTAACCCTGCTACATATACAGGTGTCTTCGATCACATCAGGAAGCTGTTTTCAGAAACAGCCGAATCTAAAGCCAGAGGCTACCAGCAGGGAAGATTCTCCTTCAACGTTAAAGGTGGCCGTTGCGAAGCTTGCAGTGGTGATGGCACTCTAAAAATTGAGATGAACTTCCTGCCAGACGTCTATGTATTATGCGAAGTCTGTCACGGAGCTCGATACAATCGAGAAACTTTGCAAGTGAAATACAAGGGAAAGTCAATTGCGGAAGTGCTCGAGATGCCGATATCCGAAGCTGCCGAATTCTTTGCACCTATCTCGGCTATTGCACGTTTTCTGGACACATTGGTTGAAGTGGGTCTTGGCTATGTGCGTCTCGGCCAAAGCGCAACCACCCTTTCCGGTGGTGAAGCACAAAGAGTGAAACTAGCCGCTGAACTTCAAAAACGCAGCTATGGCAGGACAGTTTATGTTCTTGATGAGCCAACCACTGGTCTTCACTTTGAGGATGTAAGAAAGCTGCTGTTGGTGCTAAACGGACTGGTTGACAAAGGTAACACTGTAATTGTGATTGAACACAACCTAGACGTGATCAAGAGTGCTGACTGGATAATCGACATTGGCCCTGAAGGTGGTTCCAGAGGTGGAGAAATTGTTGCCACCGGAACGCCGGAAACTGTTGCTAAAAACCAGAAGTCTCACACCGGTAAGTTTTTGAAAGAAATCTTAAGCACAGATGGCTAACGAGGTCAGTTTCCGACCCAAAACGGGGGACATCCCAACCAACCCCGGTGTTTATCGTTTTGTCGATAGCAACGGACGCGTTCTTTATGTTGGGAAAGCCAAGAATCTCAGAGCCAGACTGAGCTCCTATTTCGCTCCGTTGAATAGTCTGCAAGAGAAAACTAGGCGAATGATAACCAGTGCTGCCGATGTCAACTGGACCATAGTCAAGTCTGAGTTTGAAGCTCTGCAACTGGAGTTCACCTGGATAAAAGAGTTCGACCCGCCATTTAACGTCCGATTCAAGGATGATAAGAGTTATCCATATCTCGCTATAACCCTGGGCGATGAAGTGCCCAGAGCCATGGTTACTCGGTCGAGAGATATCAAGTCGGCGAAATATTTTGGACCATACACCAACTCCTGGGCTGTGCGAGAGACCTTGGACACGCTACTGAAGGTCTATCCAGTTAGATCATGTAGCACCGGTGTTTACAAAAGGGCACAGCAAACAAATAGAGCTTGCTTGCTTGCCGATATTGGTAAGTGTTCTGCCCCATGCGTCAAGAGAATCTCTCCCGAAGAACATAAGAAGGTTGCCAAAGAGTTCGCTGAATTTATGCAATCTGGTGATGAGGATTACGTTGAATCGCTTAAAGTTCGTATGAACCAAGCTTCAGAAAACCAGCAGTATGAACTAGCAGCAAAACTCAGAGACGACTTCACGGCATTAGAAACAGTTCTGGAAAAAAGCACCGTGGTCTTCACCGACCAGACCGACGCTGACTTGTTTGGCATTGCCGACGATGAACTAACTGCTGCAGTTAGTCTATTCAGAGTTAGAGGTGGTCGAGTTCGCGGAGCTAGAGGTTGGGTAGTAGATAAAGAAATTGAACGTAGTACAGAGGAATTGGTCGAATACCTCTTGCAAAATGTATATGCTGATGCACTTCGAGGAATTGTTGATGTCCCTAAAGAAATTCTGGTGCCAACATTACCGGCCGATAGTCAAGCGCTTACCCAGTGGTTAGGGGAGCTTCGCGGTTCAAAGGTAGATCTCAGAGTTCCGCAACGAGGTGACAAAAGAGCATTAGCAGAAACTGCATACACTAATGCCAAACATGCGCTAGGGCTATATAAGCTAAAGCGAACAGCGGATTTCACCGCGCGATCTGATGCACTTAGTCAAATACAAGCAGCACTGCATTTAGAAACCGCACCACTGCGCATCGAATGTTTCGACATTTCGCATCTAGCGGGGACCGGAATCGTCGGGTCAATGGTGGTGTTCGAGGATGGGCTTCCTAAAAAGAGTCAATATCGAAAATTCAACATTGAGAATTCAGCCGACGACACGGAATCTATCTATCAAGTGCTTACTAGGAGACTAAAGTATTTAGCTGATGGGGTTCCAGATAATGACAATAAGTTCAGCTATCGACCTGGACTATTAGTCGTTGATGGTGGGCAACCTCAGGTGAACGCGGCCGCAAGAGCGCTAGTCGATTCGGGCATAAAGGACATCAGGGTGGTGGGGTTGGCAAAGAGGCTTGAGGAAATATGGTTGCCGGGAGAGTCATTCCCGTTAATTCTGCCCCGGGGAACAGAGGCGCTATTCATGATGCAGCGCCTTCGCGATGAAGCCCACCGGTTCGCCATCACGGCACAGCGGAAACAGCGTAAATCAGCGATTGCCAGTGAACTTGGCCAGATTGAGGGATTAGGGGACAAACGCATTAAAGCCCTGCTCAAGCGCTTTGGTTCCGCTAAACGACTCAGGGTGGCTACTGTTGAAGAGATCAGCGAAGTGGCTGGGATTGGGTTCAATTTAGCTGCAACTATTAGGGACCGATTGGATGAACAATCCTGACTAAGCAACTCGGGCGTGTCGCAAATTGACTAGAGTTATCTTGAGAGGCAAGGTATTCGATTGAATCAAGACAAGTCCTACGAACTGTTGATTGTCACCGGCATGTCTGGTGCCGGCAGATCAACCGTCGGTAAGGCACTTGAGGACATGGATTGGTATGTAGTTGATAATCTGCCACCCCAACTAATTCGACCAATGGCTGAGTTATTCTCACACTCTGATTCTGAAAAGCCTTCGCTGGCGGTGGTAATTGATGCCCGAGGCGGAGAATTATTCGAAGACTTGAGTGCTCACATTGACTTGCTTCGGTCAAGCAACATTAATGTTCAAGTGCTGTTTTTAGAAGCGAATGACGCAACATTAGTCAAACGGTTCGAGCAAGTCCGAAGACCACACCCACTGCAAGGCGATGGGACAATCACTGACGGAATTCACGCAGAGCGTGATCGGTTGCTAGTGCTTAGATCTCAGGCCGATTACATCATCGATAGCAGTGATCTGAATGTTCACCAATTAGCCCTTAAGATTTCTGAAAGTTTCGCAACAGCTAGTTCGACTCAACTGAATCTGCTTATCCAGAGTTTCGGGTTCAAATACGGAGCGCCAAGTGACGCAGACATGATTGCCGACATGAGATTCATACCCAACCCATTCTGGGATGAGAGGCTTAGACCATTTAATGGTGAAGATGCCGAGATTTCAGATTTCGTGCTCAACCAAGAGGGAGTTGAAGAGTTCATCAGCAGTTACGTTGCAGCTCTAAGACCGGTAATTACAGGGTATCTAAAAGAAAATCGCAAGCATGCAGCAATAGCAATAGGTTGCACCGGAGGAAAGCATCGAAGCGTAGCCATGGCACTCGAACTGGCTAAGCGTTTATCCAATGTCGATGGTATAAAGATCCGCGTCAAACATAGAGACTTAGGCAAGGAGTAATCGTGGCGCTAACTGCGGAACTTAAAGACGAATTAGCTAGGGTAGAAGTTTCCAAAAGCTCGGTGAGAGCCGCCGAGCTGGCAACAATCCTGAGATTCTGTGGTGGCTTACACCTGNNCTGGTTGGCTCAAAAATAGTAGTCGAAATAGAAGTTGATACCGCCCAGCTGGCCAGAAGAGTAAGCAAGGATCTAGCCGATGTTTTCGGTGTCAGATCTGAGCTTGCCATAATTGCCGCAACCGGTATACGCAAGCAAACAAAGTATCAAATAAAAGTCACCGAAAATGCTGATACTTTAGCCAGACAAACCGGACTAATTGACAGCAGGAATAGACCGGTCCGCGGGCTACCAGCTGCTCTGGTCTCTGGTAGCAAGGCTGACGCCGAGGCGGTTTGGCGCGGAGCTATTCTTGCCCACGGTTCTCTCACCGACCCAGGTCGTTCGGCAACACTTGAAATCACGGCACCAGGAAACGAATCGGCGATGGCGTTGGTTGGCATTGCCCGCCGTTTCGATGTTTCGGCTAAAGTACGCGAGGCTCGCGGTGTTTACCGAGTGGTGGTCAGAGAGCGTGAAGCTATCGTAACTATCTTGAAACATGTTGGAGCACACTCAATCGTCCTTAAGTACCTAGAGTTGCAAGTCCGTCGCGAAGTCAGAGGCCAACTTAATAGGCTGGCAAATTTCGACAACGCCAATTTGATGAGATCTGCAGCAGCCGCGGTTGCCTCGGGACAAAAGGTAAGAAGGGCTCTTGAAATCCTAGGTGACGATGTCCCAGAGCATCTCAGATCTGCGGGTGAGTTAAGATTGAAACATAGAGATGCAAGTCTGGATGACCTGGGCAGACTCGCAGTTCCACCACTTACCAAAGACGCGATTGCAGGTCGAATTAGAAGACTTTTAGCCCTAGCTGACAAGGTTGCTGCTGAACGGGGCATACCTGGCACTGGAATAGCAGAATCTGAAAACTAGAAAGAGGAAATAATGAGCAAGTATGTTTTACCGGAACTAAGTTACGACTACGGAGCACTCGAACCAAATATTTCTGGTCGAATCATGGAACTACACCATGACAAACACCACTTGGCATATGTCAACGGAGCTAACAGTGCCTTAGATGCTCTAGCTGAGGCCAGAGATAAAAATGATCTAACCATGGTGAATAAATTCCAGAAGGACTTAGCTTTCAACCTTGCTGGTCACGTAAACCACACCGTTTTTTGGAAGAACATGTCTCCAGAAGGTGGCGACAAGCCAACTGGCGAATTAGCTGCTGCCATCGACGAATTCTTTGGTTCTTTTGATGCTTTCCGAGCTCATTTCACCGCCAGCGCGCTTGGAATTCAAGGTTCTGGTTGGGCTATCTTGGTTTGGGACATCCTGGGGAAAAAACTAATCATTGAGCAGCTTTATGACCACCAGGGTAACCTAGCAGTCGGCTCTATTCCGCTGCTGATGCTGGATATGTGGGAGCACGCCTTCTATTTGGACTACCAGAACGTGAAGCCTGAATACGTCAAGGCATTCTGGAACATCGTCAACTGGGCGGATGTCCAGGCACGTTTCACCGAGGCTAGCCAGAACACAGCAACCCTTCTGCTACCCTAAAATTAGCTTGCCCACCCAATGACGAGTGGCAAACCTCCCCAAACAAACCTATAAACGCGCTGATAGCGCCTTACAAAATGGAGTCAAAAAGAATGACCACTCGCGTTGGAATCAATGGTTTTGGACGTATCGGCCGAAATTTTCTAAGAGCTGAAATTGCCAAAGGAACTGATCTTGAGATAGTTGCCGTAAACGATCTGAGCGACCCTAAAGGTTTAGCGCACCTGTTGAAGTATGACTCAGTAACAGGTCGTTTAGATCGCGAAGTAACCGTTGACGGACAGAACATCATTGTCGATGGAACGATAATTAAGGTTCTTGCAGAACGCGATCCAGCAAACCTTGGCTGGGGAGATCTTGGAGTTGACATCGTAATCGAGTCAACTGGCAGATTCACTAACGCAGAGGATGCAAAAAAGCATATCGATGCTGGCGCTAAGAAGGTAATAATTTCGGCACCTGCCACAGGAGAAGATGCAACTTTCGTTATCGGTGTAAATGAACACCTTTACGATCCAGCAAATCACCACATCATATCAAACGCATCATGTACCACCAACTGTCTAGCTCCATTAGCTAAGGTCTTCAACGATTCATTCGGCATTGTGAATGGTTTGATGACTACTGTCCACGCTTACACAGCCGACCAAAACCTTCAGGACGGCCCACACAGTGATCTTCGCCGAGCACGCGCTGCCGCAATTAACATAGTTCCCTCAACAACCGGAGCAGCCAAGGCGATTGGTTTAGTGCTGCCTGAGCTAAAGGGCAAGCTTGATGGTTTCGCTCTCCGCGTTCCAGTGCCAACCGGTTCCATCACTGACCTAACTTTGGTTTCAGCTAAAGAAGTAACTATTGAGGAAATCAAAACAGCTTATAGAGTAGCTGCAGCTTCTGGTCCACTGAAGGGAATCTTGAAATACACCGAGGACGAGATTGTTTCAAGTGACATTGTTACAGATCCACACTCTTCAATCTTTGATGCTGGCCTAGTTCGAGTAATCGGCGGGACCACAGTGAAGCTATCTTCCTGGTACGACAACGAGTGGGGTTACTCTAACCGACTAGTAGATCTAACTGAACTTGTGGCGAGCAAACTCTAACTAGATGCGAACTCTAAAGGATCTGCCAGAACTTAAAGGTAAGCGAGTAATACTTCGTTGCGACCTAAACGTTCCGTCAGATGGCAATAAGATAACCGACGACGGTCGTATTCGGGCATCACTTCCAACAATCAACTACCTGTTGGAGCAAGGTGCAAAACTAATAGTTATCAGCCATTTAGGCAGACCCGAAGGATCTCCTGATACCAAATACTCTTTAGAGCCAGTAGCCAAGCGAATGTCTGAGTTACTTACAATCCCAGTTCATTTTTCGTCAGATACAGTGGGGCCTAAGGCAGAATCCGCAGTGGAATTTTTGCAATCAGGCCAGGTCCTGGTTTTAGAAAACCTTAGATTCAATGCTGGGGAGACCGCGAAGGCAGACTCAGAAAGGCTCGCTTTTGCCAAGGATCTTGCCCAATTTGGTGATTTCTTTGTCAGCGATGGTTTTGGAGTTGTTCATCGCAAACAGGCGAGCGTATTCGAGCTTGCAACAATATTGCCCTCATGTGCTGGGCTGCTAATTGAATCTGAACTGAAGGTTCTTGAGCAACTAACTAAAGAACCCGCAAGGCCATATGTTGTTGTCCTAGGCGGATCTAAAGTTTCTGACAAATTGGGAGTAATTGATAATTTGCTTCCTAAGGTCAACTCTTTGCTGATTGGTGGCGGAATGGTTTTCACTTTCTTAGCTGCCATTGGAAAAGGTGTTGGAAAGTCACTTCTTGAACCAGATCAGGTCGAAACTGTAAAAGGTTACTTACAGAAGGCTAAAGACCTTGGTGTTGAAATTGTTTTGCCAACCGACATAGTCGTAGCGGATAAATTCGGGGCAGATGCTAAGTCAGAAGTATCTTCAATCGATGGAATTGAAACTACGAGTTTTGGGCCCTCTGGCCTCGGGTTAGACATTGGTCCTGACAGTGCTGCCTCGTTTTCAAAAAAGATTTCTGCAGCAAAGACCGTCTTCTGGAATGGTCCGATGGGGGTTTTCGAAATCGATAAGTTCGCCAATGGGACAAAGGTTGTTGCCCAGGCTCTCACTGAAGTAAATGGTCTGTCAGTAGTTGGTGGCGGCGATTCAGCTTCCGCGGTTAGACAACTTGGCTTCGAAGATTCGCAATTCGGGCACATTTCTACCGGCGGTGGAGCAAGTCTTGAATACTTAGAGGGAAAAGAAATGCCCGGGCTGGAGGTCCTTGAATGACAGTTGAGAGAGTTCCATTTATCGCTGGCAACTGGAAAATGAACCTCGATCATCAGCAAGCGATCGCCTTAGTTCAGAAACTGGCTTGGACTCTAGCCGATGCCAACCACGACTATGCCAAAACCGAGGTCGCTGTTTTCCCACCGTTCACAGATTTGCGAACCGTGCAAACCCTCCTTGACGCTGAAAAGTTTGAAATAAAGCTCGGTGCCCAAGATTTGAGCCAATTTGAGTCAGGCGCATACACCGGGGAAATATCTGGTGCCTTCCTTAAAAAGCTTGATGTTAGGTACGTGATTATTGGCCATAGCGAACGCAGAAACTACCACCACGAAGATGATGAAACTGTGAAGGCTAAAGTTGCAGCAGCCTTCAGACACGATCTAGTCCCAGTGATTTGTGTTGGGGAAACCCAAGCAGAGCTTGATCAGCATGGTCCCAGCGCAATTCCGGTGGCTCAGCTAAAAGCGGCACTGTCAGGTCAAAATCAGGTTGGTGAGTTCGTCGTCGCCTACGAGCCAGTTTGGGCCATTGGTACTGGTTTAGTGGCCACCCCAGATCAAGCAGCGGAAGTAGCCAGGAAATTGCGGGAGACCATTGCTGAGGCACTCAGCCCTGAAATAGCTGAAATGACGAGGATTTTATATGGGGGTTCTGTGAAGGCGGCTAATGTCGCTGGATTCCTGAAAAGTCCTGAAGTTGATGGGGTTTTAGTAGGTGGAGCTAGCCTGCAGGTGGACGAGTTTTCGGGCATTGTTCGCTTCTTGAAGCACCTCAGCCTATAATTTACTAAGGGTTATTTAGAGCCCATAAACGACGAAAGAACCAAAAATGACCGGAATCCTGATTGCTCTTCGAATTCTGCTAGGAGTTACCAGCCTTTTGCTAACCCTACTGATCTTGCTTCACAAGGGTCGCGGTGGCGGTCTAAGCGACATGTTTGGTGGCGGAATGTCTAGCACCATGGGTTCATCTGGTGTTGCCGAGCGCAACTTGAACAGAATCACAGTGATCTTGGGGTTGGTTTGGGTAGTTACCATCGTGATCCTAGGTCTAGCATCAACATACGGTTGGGCATAATTTATGAGCAATAACGGGGCTGCTATTCGTGGATCTCGCGTTGGCGCAGGACCAATGGGAGAGCAGGACAACGGTTTCCAGGCAGCACGGGTTAAGCGCACTTATTACTGTTACAACAAACACAGTTTTTCCCCGTCATTTGCAGCTTCGGTTGAAGCTGAAGAGCTACCAAACGAATTAGATTGTCCACACTGTGGACTACCTGCAGGCCTCGATAAAGACAACCCGCCAGTTATTGCCAAGCATGAACCATACAAAACTCATTTAGCATACGTGAAAGAACGGCGCACCGAGGCTGAGGCTAAGGCTCTTCTAGAAGAGGCAGTGGCTTCTGTTCGAGAGCGCAGAGAGCGACTTCTGGCTGAGGCAAAAGCAGAAGTAAAGAAAAACGCTAAAGCCAACAAGAAATAACTAGCAGCTCCAGAATGCTGCTCCAGCAGCTGCATCGATAATCCAAAGCGTCTTCTCAGTTGCTCGTATCTTTGCGGCGGGGAGTTCTGAGTGAATATTCTTGTGAACATCCAAGATAGCCTCACTTTTGTCAATCCCGCTTACTACAAAAACTATTTCTTTGCTCCTGTTGATGAATCCGTACGACATAGACAATCTCTGATCCGGAGGCTTGGGTGAATTTTCTTCAGAAACAATGACTGAATCAGGATATTGGTGACCCGGGAAAAGCGAAGCAACATGTCCATCCGTGCCCATGCCTAGAAACATAAAATCCATGGATTCGCTGCCTAGTTCCGTCGCTAGTTCACTCTCGAAGACCTCTGCGGCCTGCGAAACTGTCAAACCGCTGTCGGCGGCTGGAAACTCGTGAACATTAGAAGGTGATATTCCAAGTTTGCTGAGCATGGTTTCTCTTGCCTGATTGGCGTTGCGATCTGGACTATGCAAAGCAACATACCGCTCGTCGCCAAACCAGAAGTGAACACGATTTAGGTCTAACTCCGACAAGTCAGTTTTTTCAGCGAAATGTTTTAGAGTCAGGATTCCAACCGATCCACCGGTTAGCGCAACGTCAATCCGCTCTTGTTTGCTCTGTAATTTTCGAATGAACTGAGCAAGTTCAACAGCACCTCGGTCTGCGACATCAGAGGAATTTATAGCTTTTATTACTTCGACAACGCTCATACGGTTTTCTTAGCTGTTGGCTTGGGTTGAACTCGTTTAGTTCCAAAACCTTTGGTTATCAACTTTCCAAAAGTGTCATCACTGTCCAGTCTTCTTAGGTCTTCAATCAAGCAGTCTCGAAGCGATCTTCGTGGCAGGGAGATTTCACGTGTTGGTTGAGTTGGTTGAATCAAGGTTGCAACATCTGGAACCCGACGGACAATTTCTATATCTCCTGACCGACGAGATATCTTTACTCCTCGAATACCAGCAGGGGCTTTTCCTCTGGTGGTTCGGATTAGTTCAACAGGAACCTTTAGTTTCATCTCAAGCCAAGCTGCCAACAGGTCTGTGCTTGGCGAATCAACCAGTCCGGTCACGGTCACGCCGATGACTTCGTCGTATGGTGGTTGATCCAGAATTGCTGCCAACTGGGCCCGCCACAAGGTCAGACGAGTCCAAGCAAAATCACTATCACCCGGTGTGTAATTCTTAGCCAAATTTGTAAGCCAGGCGTGAGGATTTGGCTGCTCAGCAGCATCGGTAATTCTTCGTTGGGCAATGCGACCAATTGCTGAGTCAGCTGGTTTTACGGGAGCTATACCTGGCCACCAAGCTACCACTGGAGCGTCTGGGAGTAAAAGTCCAGTCACTAAGCTTTCGGCGTCTGCACCAACTTCTCCAAATGCTTTCAAAACGATCACTTCAGAAGCCCCAGCATCGCCACCGACGCGAATTTCTGCATCGAGCCTTGATGCTTGCTTGACCTGCTTGCTGTCCTCAGCTAGAACAATTATGCGACAGGGATGGGCCCTGGAAGCCTCATTCGCTGCTTGAATAGAGTCTTCCAACCCTTTGAAGTCAGTTTGAATGATCAAAGTCAGAACCCTGCCAAGAGCGACTGCGCCGCCTTCTTCTCTGATAACAATTAGCTCTTTCGAAACTTTGGAAATAGTTGTATTCGGTAGCTGCTTAATCATGGACGTCTCCAAGTTCTGCCATCGAGAGCCATCATTCGGTCAGCAGATGCCGGACCCCAAGTTCCAGGTCGGTAGGGTTCAGGCTTTCCGTTAGTAGCCCAGAACTTTTCAATTGGGTCGAGGATTTTCCAGGATAGCTCAACTTCTTCGTGGCGAGGAAAAAGAGGTGGATCACCAAGGAGCACATCAAGGATTAAGCGCTCATAGGCTTCAGGGGAGTCTTCGGTGAAAGCGTGACCGTAGCCAAAATCCATGGTCACATCCCTGACTTGCATGCCGACACCTGGAACCTTTGAGCCAAATCTAATTGTCACACCCTCATCAGGTTGAACTCGGATAACCAGCGCATTTTGACCAAGAGCCGAAGTTTGCCCGGCACCAAATATTTGTTGCGGGGCTCGTTTAAAGACCACTGCAATCTCTGTAACTCGTCGACCGAGACGCTTGCCGGCTCTCAAATAGAAAGGAACTCCAGCCCAACGGCGTGTGTTGATGTCTAAGCGCATGGCTGCATACGTCTCGGTAACTGACTTTGGGTTCATTCCATCCTCTTGAAGAAAGCCAGTTACCTGTTCGCCGCCTTGCCAACCGCCAGTGTATTGACCGCGAGCAGTGTATTTAGCCAAATCCTTTGGAATTCGAACAGCGGACAAAACTTTGGTCTTTTCGGCACGTAAATCCGCGGCATCGAAAGAAACAGGTTCTTCCATGGCGGTAAGTGCGAGCAGTTGCAATAGGTGATTCTGAATTACGTCTCGAGCAGCACCTATGCCGTCGTAGTAACCAGCTCTGCCTCCAACTCCAATATCTTCGGCCATAGTTATTTGCACATGGTCGATGAAGTTGTTATTCCAAAGCGGCTCATAAAGCTGGTTAGCAAATCGAAGCGCGAGAATGTTTTGAACTGTTTCTTTCCCAAGGTAATGGTCAATTCTAAAGATGGAATCAGCAGGAAAAACTGATTCAACTACTTCATTAAGTTCTCGAGCTGATTGAAGATCGTGACCAAAAGGTTTCTCAATTACAACCCGGCGGAATTGATCAGGTTTGGGATCAGCCAGTCCGGAGCGAGATAGTTGTTGAGTGACAATAGGAAAAGCCTTTGGCGGAATACTTAGGTAAAAAGCATGATTTCCGTTGGTACCGCGTTCTTTATCTAATTTTTCGATTGTTTCACGCAAGCGGTCGAAGGCTGCATCATCGCCGAATTCTCCGCTAACAAATCGAATACCCTTGGCTAGTTGTTGCCAGACATCCTCACTCCAGGGTGTTCTGGCGTGTTCACGAACTGCATCGTGGACAACTTTGCCGAAGTCTTGGTCTTCCCAATCACGTCTAGCAAATCCAACGAGAGAAAATCCCGGTGGTAGTAATCCACGATTAGCCAGGTCATACACCGCCGGCATCAACTTCTTACGAGATAGGTCACCGGTAACACCGAAGATAACCAGACCAGACGGCCCAGCAATTCTGGTTAGTCTACGATCTTCTGGGTCTCGAAGTGGATTAAGCCCTGGTCCAATTTTTGCTGCAGCCAATTTGTTTCCTTAGCCCATCATCTTCATTATTTCTTCAAAATCTTTTTCAGGGTTAGCCAGAGTCAAAGTTAGAACGGGCCTTCCCAAATCGGCTAACACTTTGGCATCTCCAGCAGCTTGTGAAGAAATTAATTCTCCAAAAGTGAACTCTCTACCCGGGACAGCCAAATCTTGGGCTTCCTTAGTCAGTAATTGCAGGAAGACCCCATTTCGAGGACCTCCTTTGTGATATTGACCGGTTGAATGCAAGAATCTTGGTCCCCAGCCAAATGTTGTTGGTCTGGAAGTCGCCCCGGCAACAACCTCTCTTAATTCACTAGCGTTCAGACCTGCGATGCGATCCAGATATGCGTGAATTGCCACATAGGAACGCTCTCCAAGCTTTCCAAGTAACAAGGAAAGAGCCTCCGAGACCGTTGAAATTCCGCTCAGGTCTAGACCAACCGCATTAACACCGATGTTGCCATCGGTGAATTGAACTGGAACAGCCTTGCCTTTTTCAGCAAGCATTCCTCTGGCAGCGACTTTCGCTGATTCGACATCTGGCTGATCGAATGGATTTAACTCCAGCAACCTAGAAGCTATGACCGTGGCATACTCCCAAAGCAAAAACTGTGCGCCAAGCGAGCCAGAAACAAGAATCTCAACATTTGCTTCGAATTGTTCTTCAGCACTGACTGCAACCAACAGTAAATCATCTGGAGTTGCTGTGACCTCGAAGCTTTCTTGCTGAAGTACTACAGGAAGAATTCCTTTTTCATCTTTACCGGTCGATTCGGCAATTAGTTGCTCAGCCCAGTCGGCGAAATCTGGTAGGGAAGTTGGATCTGAAATGATTCCGATTTTGTCTTTGAACCCCGAATTGGATGCTGCTCTAGCCATGGCGGCTCCGAGAATTATTGCCTCATTGTCAACCTCATCTTGACTGAGGTATACAGATGCTTCTTCAGCATCTTCAAGAATTGACAATATGTCCACCCCTGCTAAGCCAGACGGAACCATACCAAATGCGGTTAGAGCTGAGTATCGACCACCGACATTAGGATCAGCGTTGAAGATTCTATATCCTTCTGCTTTGGCAGCCTCCTCCATAGGCGATCCCGGATCAGTGACGATGATAATTCTCTGAGTTCTATCGATTCCAGCTCTATCGAAGGCCTGCTCGAAGACTCGCTTCTGGGAATCGGTCTCAACAGTTGAACCAGACTTTGAGGAGACAACTACCGCAGTCTTTTCAATATCGGTTTCAACAACTTTACGCACCTGTGCGGGATCGGTTGAATCCAAAACTTCTAGAGCGACTCCAAAAGTTTTAGTGATAACTTCAGGTGCTAGCGACGAGCCACCCATCCCACAGAGCACAATTCTGCTGACACCTTGTTGGTTTAGGGTGTTCTTCAGCTCCAAAATACTTTGAACCAGTGTTTGGCTGTCAATAGCAGAGTTCACCCAGCCAAGCCGAATGCTTGATTCACTCTCAGCAGGTTTACCCCAAAGTGTGAAATCCTTTTCGGCAATTCGACTGGCAACCTTGTCTCGAACCAAAGCTTCACGGTAGGGAAGTAATTCGGTTAGCAGTGTTTCGGGAAATGAAGTGTTTAGCATTATTTGGCAGCCTCCAGTGCCTTGGCTACAGATTCGAGCAGTTCATTCCAAGAAATGACGAACTTTTCGACACCCTCATCCTCAAGTTTTTGGGTGACCTCGTCATATGAAATGCCCATGGCATTTATGGTGTGAAGAATGAGTTTCGAGTCCTCATATTTGCCATGAATGCTGTCAGCAGGGACAACGCCGTGGTCAAAGACTGCTTCCATCGTCTTCTCAGGCATAGTGTTTACCAACATAGGTGCAACCAGTTCAGTCACATAAAGTGTGTCTGGCAAAGCAGGATCTTTTACCCCTGTCGAAGCCATGAGTGGGCGTTGTTTATTTGCCCCCATGTTTTCAAGCTCTAGCCAATCCTCATTCTTGAATTCAGTTTCGAAGACTTCATAGGCCAACCTGGCATTGGCCAGAGCCGCCTTGCTTTTCATGGTGTTTGCGTCTGCCGTTCCTACTTCGCTCAACCGCTTGTCGATCTCGGTGTCCACTCTGGATACGAAGAAAGAAGCAACTGAATGAATTTTGGAGATGTCCTTACCTGCAGCTCGTGCTAGAGCAACACCAGCCATATAAGCCGCGATTACTTCGCGGTAACGCTGTAAGGAAAATATAAGTGTCACGTTAACGCTGATACCGGCAGCAATAACTTCGGTAATAGCGGCCAGTCCAGCTTTTGTCGCTGGAATTTTAATCATTACATTTTCGCGATTTACCTTGGCAAAGAGATCTTTGGCTTGAGCAACTGTTCCTGAAGTGTTGTGAGCCAGACCCGGTTCAACCTCAATTGAAACCCGACCATCAAATCCATTTGTTCGCCTGTAAATGTCAGCGAATACATCGCAAGCCTGGGCAACATCCCTGGTGGTGATTTCAAAGATGGCTTCGGTCGCAGAGGCACCTGCTATTGCCAATTCGGTGACTTGCTCTTGGTAACCTTCACCCTTGCCAATCGAGGCTGCAAAAATAGTCGGGTTCGTGGTAACCCCTTTTACACTCCGACTTGAAATCAAATCCGCCAAAGCTCCTGAGGTAATGCGTGTTCTGGAAAGATCATCGAGCCAAATGCTCACGCCGTTTTCTGAAAGCTGGACCAGGGAGTTAGTCATCTTGATCTCCAATTAGTTCTTCAATGATTGTTTTGCTGCAGCAACAACAGCATCAACTGTCATTCCGAATTTGGTGAACAGTGTTTTGTAATCTGCTGAAGCGCCAAAGTGTTCGATGGAAACACTCTGACCCTTACCACCGACATACTTGCTCCAACCAAGTGAAAGACCTGCTTCAATTGAAACTCGAGCGGTGACATGAGCTGGAAGCACATCAGACTTGTAAGAATCTTCTTGTTCTTCGAACCATTCAAGACAAGGAGCTGAGACAACACGGGTTTTGATTCCTTCTTGTTCGAGTTGCAATCTTGCGTTCACAGCTAATTGAACCTCGGATCCAGTCGCGATAAGGATAAGTTCAGGCTGGCCATTGCTCGCGTCAACAAGCGTGTATGCACCTTTAGCGACATGTTCTGCTGGAGCATAGGCTGTTCCAGTTTCATCTTTTACATCTCTTGGGAAAACCGGAATGCTTTGACGAGTTAGTGCAAGTCCTGCAGGTCCTTTGCGCCTTTGAAGCATGGTTAACCAGGCTTGAGCTACTTCATTTGCATCGCCTGGGCGCACCATATCTAGATTAGGAATAGCTCTAAGGGTTGCCAATTGCTCAATTGGCTGATGAGTAGGTCCATCTTCGCCCAGGGCAACTGAATCATGAGTCCAAACAAAAATTGACGGGACACTCATCAAAGCGGCAAGTCGAACTGCAGGTCTCATATAATCGCTGAAGATTAGGAAAGTTCCGCCAAAGACTCGGGTATTCCCATGAAGCACTATTCCGTTGATGATAGCGGCCATGGCATGCTCGCGAATACCGAAGTGGAGAACCCGGCCGTATGGGTCTCCAGACCATTCATGAGTTGACCATTCGGCAGGCACGAAAGACTTTGCCCCTTCAATAGTCGTGTTATTTGATTCCGCTAAGTCTGCTGAACCTCCCCAGAGTTCAGGCATAACTTTGGCCAAAGCGTTGATAACTTTTCCGCTTGCAGCTCTGGTTGAAACTTCTGTTCCTGCTTCAAAAGCTGGGAGAGACTTTGACAAATCCTCTGGAGTTTTCCCGCTTTGAACGCGATCGAAAAGTTCTTTCTTGTCCGGATTGTTTTTAGCCCAAGCATCAAATTTAAGTTGCCATGATGCTTTGGCTGAAGTTGCTCTTGCTGCAGCATTCTCTCTCGTGTGAGCGATTACTTCGGGTGAAACATCGAAAGTCTTTTCTGGGTCGAAACCTAATGCTGTCTTTAGTCCAGCTAGTTCCTCAGCGCCAAGAGCAGAACCATGAATCTTTCCGGTATTCTGCTTCTTTGGAGATGGCCAGCCGATTATTGTTCTAAGAGTAATTAGTGAAGGCTTATCTGTGACAGCTTTGGCCGTTTCGATTGCTGAATAAAGCTCTTGAATGTCTTCGTGGTAGTTACCAGTTTTTTTCCAGTCGACAGTCTGAGTGTGCCAACCATAAGCCTGGTATCTTGCCGAAAGATTTTCTGTGAAGGCGATGTTGGTGTCATCTTCAATAGAGATTTGGTTGGAGTCATAAATCACAACTAGGTTGCCAAGCTTTTGATGTCCTGCCAAAGAAGCAGCTTCACTGGTAACACCTTCTTGCATGTCTCCGTCTCCTGCAATCACATAGATGAAATGATCGAAGGCGCTTTCTCCAGCAGGAGTTTCAGGATCAAATAATCCACGCTCGAATCTAGAAGCGTAAGCAAAGCCTGTGGCTGAAGCCAAGCCTTGGCCAAGGGGACCAGTGGTTATTTCAACACCTTTAGTGTGACCATACTCTGGATGTCCAGGAGTCAGCGAACCCCAAGTGCGAAGAGCCTTTAGATCATCGAGCTCCAAGCCATAGCCCGCTAAATAAAGTTGGTTATACAAAGTCAGGGATGAGTGACCTACCGAGAGAATAAATCTGTCCCTACCAACCCACTTTTCCTCTTTAGGGTCATGGGAAATGACCTTTTGAAATAAAAGGTACGCCACTGGTGCTAACGAGATTGCTGTTCCTGGGTGACCGTTGCCAACTTTCTCAACTGCATCAGCAGCTAAAACTCTGGCAGTATCTACGGATTTACTATCGATGCTGTCCCAGCTAAGTGTCAAAGGACTCTCTCCTCAAATAATGGCGAAATAATGGTGTTTTGGCTTCTTCACCTTGGCTTCCATGGCAAGCGCATAAGTTTGCTTGTGGTTTCTCTTGAAGTCTACACCCGAGCCCATTTAGAGCCTCAGGCGACAAGCGGTAGGTCGCAGGTTCGGTAGGATTAGGGTATCCACCTAAGCGCAAATGGAGCATATTTGACTCATTTTTCCAGAAAAATGGCTGCCTTTTTTGCCCTTACCAAACCTAGAGTCATCGAATTACTGCTCATCACTACTGTTCCCGTGATGATTTTGGCCCAGCGGGGGATTCCAAATCTTTGGCTGGTTCTTGGCACGCTAATCGGTGGCGCGCTCTCAGCAGGTTCGGCTAACTCGTTCAATTCGATTATCGACACAGACATCGACAAAATCATGGGTAGAACCCAAAAACGCCCTTTGGTAACAGGTGAATTGACCAAACGAGCAGCAATTATCTTTGCCACAGCTATCGGCATAATTTCGGTCCTTTGGCTAGGGCTTCTAGTCAATTGGCTTAGCGCTGCCTTGGCATTGGGAGCGGAGCTTTTTTACATTTTTATTTACACGCTTCTTCTAAAGCGCAGAACGCCACAGAACATAGTTTGGGGAGGAGCGGCCGGTGCCGTTCCAGTGCTCATTGGCTTTAGCGCTGTAACTAACAGCTTGTCATGGTCATCCCTAGTACTATTTTTGATGATTTTCCTTTGGACGCCACCACACTATTGGCCATTGTCCATGAAATACAAAGATGATTATGAAGCGGCGGGAGTGCCAATGCTTCCTGTAGTTTCAGATCCAATTTCAGTTGGTAAGCAAATTGTTTGGTACTCATACGCATTTGTATTAAGCACTTTTGTTTTAATTTCGGTAGCACCGATGGGATGGATCTACACAATCACCGCTGTTGCAACTGGGCTCTGGTTTATCATCGAGTCACACATTCTTTTGAGTCAAGCCAAAAAGGATTCTGTTACAAATCCGATGCGCTTATTTCACATTTCAATTACGTATCTAACAATTTTGTTTATCGCTATTGGCGTTGATCCAATATTTTTCTTTTCAATTAGCTAGATTGCTTTAACTCTTCGAGCCGAGCCAGTGACTCATTTCTTTCGGTATTGTGATCAACAATCTGTTGCGGATAGCCATTTGAATAACCTTCGAGTGTTGTCCAAGGTTCATGGGCTAAGGCACCATCAAGGTGACGAAGTTCGGGGATGTATTTTCTAACGTAATCACCGTTGGGATCAAACTTTAGACCTTGCAGAATTGGGTTAAAGATTCGGTAATAAGGTGATGCATCGGTGCCACAACCGGCTGTCCACTGCCAACCGTGTGAGTTTGAAGCCGGATCGAAATCGCTCAACAGTGATTCGAAATGAGCTGCCCCCCAAGTCCACTCCAAATGTAAATCCTTAACCAAAAACGAAGCAACAATCATGCGCACACGATTGTGCATCCAGCCCTCAGACAGAAGCTGACGCATGCCAGCATCGACCATGGGGTAACCGGTCTTGCCTTCCTGCCAAGCCTTGAAGCGCTGTTCTGCTTGTTTTCCAGTGTCATACCTGAGCTTTTTGAATCTCGGTTCGTAGTAGTCATTTAGAGTGTGTGGATAGTGATGCAAAACATCGGCATAAAACTCTCGCCAGGCTATTTCCTTGCGAAAAACTTCATGAGCGGGGGAATCATTTAGTATTTCCAAAATCGTTCTTGGATGTATTTCACCATGGGCTAGAGCATGCGATAGGTGGGATGTGCCACCTAGGTCAGCTCGATTACGATCCTCATCGTAACTATCTAGAGCACGCTTGCTAAACCGCTCCAAGGTTCTAAGGGCAAAAGCCTCTCCAGCTAATACCTTTACCGGAGTTGGTTTAGTTGCAACTGGAATTCCTATAGCAAGCTTGGACTTTTGAAAACTTATGGAGCTTGTATTTATCTTTATCGGTTGACTGTCAGCTAGTAAACGCCAAGCCTTATAGAAAGGAGTGTAGACGCGATAGTTAGTGCCATCGGGCTTTGCGACGGTCCCAGGCTGCACCGCATAGGCAGAACCAATAAGTTTCAACTCGATACCGCTAGCATTGAGAGTCTTTGCAACTACCGCTTGAGTTCTAACTGCCTCTGGATCAAAACAATTCATCGCAAAAACCAATTTCGCATTTACTTCCTGGCAAACCTTCAGCAGATTATCGGCGAGAGCTTGGCTTGATTCAGCTGCTAATACATTTAAATTTCCATCCAACGATTTATCTAAAGTTTTTAGACTCTCCACCAAACTGTGTTGTCTGATACCTTCGAGAAGTTCAAACCAAGCAGAATTAAAACCGAAGCATGCAACGATGTTTGTATCTTTCGCAACTTTCGTTGCCTCAAACAAAGCTTGATTGTCTTGCAACCTCAAGTCTTTTCTAAACCAATAGACGACAGTCATCTTTTTGACATCCACGTTCCTCTAGAAACCTGCTGCCAAGTTAGCAAACTGCAGATTGTTGCAGCTCCGAGCATGTGAATTGCTACTAGGCCTATCGGTAGGCCGAGCTTTGTCTGCAAAATTCCAACCATTGCCTGAAGCGAGAGAACCACAAGCAAAAGTAAAGATGACATGAAATTGATTTTGGATTTGATCGCAAAAACAAAAATCAACAATGCCAGACCCAAAGTTAAATAGGCAGGATAAGAATGATAGTGCACCCAAAGATCGATGTTCAAACCATTTCTAGGAGTGTCTTGATCTCCAGCGTGAGGACCAGCTCCAGTTACTATCACGCCCAAAGCGACTGCGAGCAGGCCAATTGGGAAAGCTACACGAATAACAATTTTTTGAATACCTGTGGCTGGGATGAATGCTGCGCCATAGGAGTGCCAGAGCAAAATAGTGGCAACGCAAATGAGGGCGGCAGAGACTAGAAAGTGTGAGCCAACCACCCAAGAGTTCAATCCAGTGAGAACAGAAATGCCACCGATAACTGCCTGGGCAACAATGCCCAATCCCAGAACCAGTGAAGTCCAGAAAAGACCCTTACGTCTAGCCTTTTCAATCCTAAGAACGGCAACAAAGGTGACAATCGAAACGACCAGTAAAACAATGGTGAGAACTCGGTTAGCAAACTCAATTAGCCCATGGTAGCCGAGCTCGGGAACATTCACTATTGAGCCAGGTTCGCACTCAGGCCAAGTTGGACAGCCAAGTCCAGATCCGGTCAAGCGGACAGCTCCGCCGGTGACCACAATCAGAATCTGGGAAACTAGGGATGCCCAAGCCCAAGGCTTGATTTGCAAGATTCGACTCGCAATATTGCTCAAAACATGCCTCTCATGACGCCAAGGGGTTACTTAGCGGGTAACGATTCGATAAACTTAGACTACTCGCGAAGTCGGGTGCATTGTTTCAAGTTCCCTTAAATTTCGATTTCAACACCTAGGCCAAATTGGCTGGCTCGTGTTTACCTTAGAAAGAGGTTCGGATTGTCAGACTCCAAAGTTACCCCACCGGAACTAGATGGTCTTGGCGTATATGAATTTGGTTGGTCTGACACCGATGACGCCGGGGCTAGTGCGCGCCGCGGTATCAGCGAAGAAGTGGTAACCGATATTTCAAACAAAAAATCCGAACCTGACTGGATGCTGCAAATGCGTCTCAAAGGATTCTCTTACTTCCAGAAAAAGCCCATGCCAACCTGGGGGTCTGACCTAAGCGGAATCGACTTCGACAACATCAAATACTTTGTTCGCTCAACCGAGCAACAGGCTTCCAGTTGGGAAGAGCTTCCAGAAGAAATCAAAAATACTTACGAGAAGCTAGGTATTCCTGAGGCAGAGCGACAGAGATTGGTCGCTGGTGTGGCCGCTCAATATGAATCTGAAGTTGTCTACCACCAAATCAACGAAGAGCTAGAAAAACAAGGAGTGATATTCCTTGACACAGACACGGCACTTAAAGAGCACCCTGAGATTTTCCAAGAGTATTTTGGTTCGGTAATTCCTGCAGGTGACAACAAATTTGCTGCCCTAAACACCGCTGTTTGGTCCGGTGGATCATTTGTTTATGTTCCTAAAGGTGTTCACGTCGAGATTCCTTTGCAGGCTTATTTCCGCATCAACACTGAGAACATGGGCCAATTTGAACGAACACTGATCATCGCTGATGAGGGTTCTTATGTTCACTACATCGAAGGTTGCACCGCTCCTATTTATAAGAGCGACTCGTTGCACTCTGCCGTTGTAGAAATCATAGTGAAGAAGAATGCTCGTGTTCGCTACACCACAATTCAAAACTGGTCCAATAACGTCTACAACCTTGTAACCAAACGTGCTATCGCTCATGAAGGTGCGACTATGGAGTGGATTGACGGCAACATTGGATCCAAAGTCACTATGAAGTATCCTGCCGTGATCTTGGCTGGTGAGCACGCCAGAGGAGAAACTCTCTCGGTAGCTTTCGCCGGTGAAGGTCAGCATCAAGATGCCGGCGCAAAGATGATCCACCTAGCGCCACACACTTCTTCATCTATTGTCTCAAAATCAATCGCCAGAGGCGGTGGCAGAACAAGCTACCGTGGGGAAATCCGAGTCAACCCAGGTGCTCACCACTCTGCTAACACGGTTCGGTGTGATGCTTTGTTGATTGACACGATTTCTCGAAGCGACACCTATCCGGCAGTTGATGTGAGAGAAGACGATGTTTCAATGGGTCACGAAGCGACGGTTTCTAGAGTCAGCGATGAACAACTTTTCTATCTCCAATCCAGAGGTCTAGCCGAGGATGAAGCTATGGCCATGATTGTTCGTGGTTTCATCGAACCCATTTCAAAAGAACTACCTATGGAATATGCTTTGGAACTAAACAAACTAATTGAAATGCAGATGGAAGGGGCTGTTGGTTAATGGATCAACATGGCCTAACCGAACACAGTCACGGTGCTTCAATTCCACTGCAAATCAGAACTGATCGACCTAAATCGAAATCGGTTTCTGATTTCCCACAGATTTCCAAAACTCAGGACCTTTGGAAGTATCTGTATGTTGAGCAGCTAAAAGGTTTAGATAGCGATGTGCTTGCTGAATACAATCAACAGATTTCATTTTCAGCCAGTCCAGGTGTGAGTGTCAGTTGGATACCAAGTACCGATGCCAGAGTGGGTTCTATTGGTCTACCAGAAGACAGAGTGGCAGCTGCTGCATACACGAATGCCAGTCAGACACTTTTAGTGGAGATCAGGGAAGATCAAACTGAACCGTTTTATCTAAACGTTGCAGGAGATTCCACAACCGCGAGTGCACTGCACATCTTGGTCACCGTGGAGAAGCACGTTCGGGCAACCTTCGTTCTCAAACACACTGGTTTAGCTGTGTTGGGAGAAAACGTCGAGATACTTGTCAAAGACGAGGCTCGGCTTAACTTCGTCTCAGTGCAAAACTGGAATGAGGGATCTGCCCATGTCTCGGCACACTTTGCAAAACTTGAGAGAAATTCATTCTTAAAACACACCCTTGCAACTTTCGGGGGAGACCTAGTCCGAATTACACCGGTGACTTCATTCTCTGCGCCTGGCGCTGAGGTCGAAATGAATGGTGTTTACTTCGCTAATTCAGGTCAACACATCGAGAACCGTCCTTTCGTTGACCACGCAGCACCAAATTGCAAATCAAGAGTTACTTACAAGGGTGCGCTCTCGGGAGATAAAGCTCACACCGTTTGGATCGGTGACGTGCTTATTCGGGTTGTTGCCGAAGGAACTGACACCTACGAACTAAACAGAAACCTGTTGCTGACCGATGGGGCTAGAGCCGATTCAGTGCCAAACTTGGAAATTGAAACTGGTGAAATCCTAGGAGCTGGACACGCAAGTGCTTCTGGTCGATTCGACGATGAACATTTGTTCTATTTACAAGCCAGAGGAATCCCAGAGGATGAAGCAAGAAGACTAGTCGTGCTTGGATTTTTACTCGAAGTTTTGCAAAGGACGGAAGTGTCTGCTGAAATCGATGAACTTACCGCTGTGCTTGAGTCAAAGTTGGGAGCAAACTGATGGCCATTCGCATCTGCAATGTTAGCGACATAAAACCAGGACGTGCCTTGAGAATTAAAATCGGTGATCATGCATTCGCGATCGTGCATACTCCTGAGGGAAAGTTTCACGCGTTAGATGACAAATGTTCGCATGGAGAAATATCCCTCAGCGAAGGCTTTGTTGACAATGAAACCATCGAATGCTGGGCGCACGGTGCAAAGTTTTCACTCACAACTGGCTCACCACTGAGTTTGCCAGCGTATGAACCGGTCTCGGTTTATGAAGTTTTAGTCGAAAACGACGAGTTGTTCCTAGAGTATGAAGCATAAAAAGTAGATTGGAAAGCAATTGTCAGAATTAGTAATTAGAGATCTGTGGGTCACCGTTGAAACAGATCAAGGAACCAAAGAGATCCTTAAGGGTGTGAACCTGACTATCAAATCAGGGGAGATCCACGCCATCATGGGTCCTAACGGGTCTGGTAAATCTACCTTGGCTTACTCAATCGCAGGTCACCCTAAATACACCGTCACTAAAGGTGAGGTTTTGCTAGATGGTGAAGCTGTTCTTGAAATGACCGTTGACGAGAGGGCTCGCGCGGGAATCTTCCTCGCCATGCAGTATCCGGTCGAAATTCCTGGAGTTTCGGTGTCCAATTTTCTTAGAACAGCTAAAACTGCTATAGATGGCGAAGCACCTGCTCTGAGAACTTGGATTAAAGACGTCAAGGGAGCTATGGAGTCCCTGCGTATGGACCCATCCTTTTCAGAGAGAAACGTCAACGAAGGATTCTCAGGTGGAGAGAAGAAGCGTAACGAGATTTTGCAAATGGAACTTCTAAAGCCAAAATATGCAGTTTTGGATGAGACAGACTCAGGTTTGGATGTTGACGCCTTAAAGATTGTTTCCGAAGGAGTTAATCGAATTCATGCCGCAAACAACATGGGAGTACTACTGATTACTCACTACACCAGAATTTTGAACTATATCAAACCTGACTTTGTGCATGTATTTGTAGATGGAAAAGTAGCCGAAGAAGGCGGTCCAGAGCTTGCTGA
>DDPP01000036.1 GCA_002342255.1 Micrococcales bacterium UBA2465 | reverse complement strand
TAACCTTGCTCTTCGATTTCTTTCCAAGGAGCATCAAAACGCTTAGGTCCGATCAGCGTAAAGACATCACCTTCTTTGCCATCTTCTCGAACCAAGGTTGCAGTGAGTCCAAGTCTTCTGCGAGCTTGCAGATCTGCAGTCATTTTGAATATCGGTGCTGGAAGTAAATGCACCTCATCGTAAACGATTAGTCCCCAATCATGATCGTTTAGCAATGCCAGGTGAGAATATTCTGTAGAACGTTTAGTGGTGAGTATCTGGTAAGTAGCAATCGTTATCGGTGCTATCTCTTTTACTGAACCACTGTATTCACCAATCTCATCTTCAGTTAGTGAAGTTCGCTTTAGCAGTTCTGCTTTCCACTGTCTAGCTGAAACCGTGTTGGTAACCAAAATCAAAGTATTGGTTTTGGCAACTGCCATGGTGGCAGCCCCAACGATGGTTTTTCCAGCACCGCACGGCAACACCACAACTCCAGAACCACCATCCCAGAATCTTTCGACGGCTTGAGATTGGTAGTTTCTAAGTTGCCAGGATCCTTGTTTTAGATCAATATCGTGTGGTTTACCAGGAGCAAAACCAGCCAGGTCTTCAGCTGGCCAACCAAGTTTTAGCAGCTCCTGCTTGATTTGCCCTCTAGCCCATTCGGCTATTTGCCATGAATTCTCATCAATCCGATCTACTAAGAGTTCATGTACCTTGCGCTGTCTGGTGACCTCAGTCAACACCGCAGGTTCAGCTGAGTAAAGCGTTAAAAAGCCTGAGTCATTCTTTTGAATAATTAAACGGCCATATCTAGCCATGGTTTGTTCAATGTCGACGCGAATGCTTGAAGGCACCGGGAATTTAGCGTACCGGTCTAAAACTGCTAAAACGTAGTCACTGCCGTGACCAGCGGCTCTGGCATTCCAGAGGCCCAGCTTGGTGATTCGGTAGGTATGGACATGCTCTGGAGCTCGCTCTAGTTCAGCAAAGATAGCCAAATCATGTCTGGCATCACCAGATTCTGGGTGGTCCACCTCAAGCAAAGCGGTCTTATCGCTTTGAACGATTAGGGGTCCGGTAGCCATCCTTCTAGCCTAGAACAACACTGACAATGTTGGCCACCGGCAATACCCGTTCACAGTCGGCCTGCTTGTCTTTGCCGCGGAGTCTTCCGTTAGCTAAGCCGGTCGGAGCTAGATTGAACTCTTTTCTAATCTTTTTATCTTCGATGATAACCTTCACGGTGGCTTTGTTTTTGATAGCCAGTTCAAGAGACCGCAGAATATCTTCACCCATCGGGTTTTCACCCAAACGCTTCTCATGTTCCCGCCAACGTTGGATGTCTGCTTGAACAGTATGGGCCTGAGCTTTGACCTCGGTGAGCGCTTGGTTATCTCCCCAAGCGGTGATGATCTGGTCATTTTCATCAAGTGCGATTACCGCATAACGGTTTTCACGCATTTGGTAATAGACCAGTTCCAAATCAAATCTCGTGGCAATGGTTGTCTCTGAAGTTTTTTCAAAACCCAGGGCTTTTATTTCGCTGTCGTTCAAAATCGAAGTAATCAAAATAGCTTCTTTTGTCTCTAAAACAGTTTTGTCTTCAATTCGGCGTAAAACTAACCGTCCAAATCTATTTGCGGATTCTCTTAGTAAATAATCGACCGGTTGAGGTAGTTCTTTTTCTGAAAGTTTTTTCAGTGTTTCTCTAATCGCTGTTTCGGTGAGTCCGGTTTCCATGGCGTAACTTAGGCTCATTGGGTTGATTCGGTAACTTGAGGCAACTCCAATGCGCTCTATTTCCGCAAAACGCCTGACCAGTAATTCAGTCTGGGTATCCAGCGGCCCAGTACTAATCAGGGTCAGGTCCGCCTGAACTATCAGTTTGTTTTGAATTTTTGGCAATTGCATAGCAATGGCAGACTTTGCTGCCTTGAAGTCGGCTTGCATGGTGGCTTGGAACCAGCTTGCTGTTCGGTTGGCTGCGGTGAGACCGATTAGTTCAGCCAAATTGATCAGGTTGGTCATATGTGAAGCTATGCCCTCGTTGGAAAGGGGAAAGTTTTCGGCGACTGCTTCCTGCAAGTTTGTCTCATTGGCTAGATCGGCCGCATATTCTGGACCTAGTAGCCTGAGCCAGTTTTCAGCTAGCAATTGCCATCTGGTCGCGCTGTCACTATCTAGCCATATCTGATAGTTCTTGCCCACTCGCCAACGCTTTTGATAAAGGACAACCAAACCAGAGATTTGGGCCAGCGAATAAAGTCTTCTGGCGTAGTCAACTTCTCGTCCTAGAAAACCAGAGAGTCGTTTGAGCTCGGCTAGACCAACACCACCTCGGCCAACTTCTGGGACAAAGCGTTGCTCAAGTTCAATTAGCAGTTCAGTTAGCGCTTGAACAGTTTCAAAAGCACCTATTCCGGCTAACGGATCAATCAGCGAGTAATCGTTGGGTTTATCACTCAGTGCTTTTTCTTGTCTAACCTGAAGTCTTTCGATTAGATTCTGGCTGACCAATGCTTTGAATATGTTTTTAGCGCTTTCCAGCGGAAAGTATTTCTTGCCTGTCTTCTGGACCAAGAAAAGTTTGGCTAAGACTTCAAGACTGGCTTTGTCTTTAGTGGTGCTGCTATCTGCCAGCAGATTACTGAAAGCAATAATCTGATTTGCAGTGAGACCTGCAACAGCACCTTTCATGTTTTGCGGTTTCAAAAGCGCTGAGGCAAAGTCGAAAAAGTCTTTGAAAGTTGCCGAAGGCATTAGGCGAATACCGATGATGCGCTCCAGTTCACTGTCACTTGAATGTGACAGAGTCTTGGCAACTTCAAGAACTTCACTCATTTGGTTGGTTCGGACTTTTTCCGCTTAGCGCTGATGATAAAAACTCCAATCAGGCAGACAAAGCCAAAAGGCAGAGCCAGCATTGGCACTAGACCCAGTCCATTAGGGATCCAGGCATTATTGCTAAAAGCTGCCAGCAGGATTATCAGCACTGCCAGCACTGAGATAGCTACCGAGCCTATGAAACAGAAGGCTAGAACGGACTCTAGCCGACTTGAGTTTTTTACTTTATTGGACATCCTTTTAGAATACTTGCTCAAACGAAGTAAAATGAAGGCTGCAGTAATGAAAGAGGTAGATATGCCAACCGGACACGTAAAGTTCTTTGACCCAGTCAAAGGCTTTGGCTTTGTGCAGTCAGATGAAGGCGCGGAGGCGTTCTTGCACGTCTCAAATCTGCCCGATGGGGTAACCGAGGTTAAGCCCGGTACCAGAATTGAATTTAGCGTGGTTGACTCCAAGCGTGGTGCACAGGTGCTCAGCTTGAGAATTATTGAGGTTCCGGAGAGTCTGGAGAAGAAGCAGCGCGCTGCCACCCGCATGAAGAACGAAGATTTGGTAATTCTGGTTGAAGGAATAATCAGCTCTTTGGATAACATCCGCCCGGGTATTGAGCACGGCAGATTGCCTGAAGGCGCTACCGCTGAAAAGCTTGCTCGACTTCTGCACACTCTAGCTGATCAGCTGAAGAGCTAATGGCAAGACCAAAAAAGCTGCCAAAGTTTGTAAAACTGGTTAGACCTAAAAAAGAGGTCAAAGCTAAGTTTGATGTAAAAGCATTTGCCGAGGCTGAAGCAAAATCCGTAGCCGGTTCAAGCGAACTTGGTGCTTTTGTCGAAGCCATTAAATTAGATGACTTCGTTACCAATTTTCTTTGGGAAGCCAAGCGACCGGGCTATGTTGGTTGGCGCTGGTGCGTTAGCGTTTCTCAACTAGATCCAGCTACCGAACCAACCCTTACCGAAGTTGTTTTACTGCCTGGCCCCGATTCACTGTTAGCACCGGCATGGGTGCCGTGGTCAGAAAGACTCGCAGATTACCAAGCTTTGCAAGCTGAATTAGCTAAGCAAGCTGCCGAGGAAGCTGAAGAAGAAAATATAATTGATGAAGAAGAGGATTTAGCGGTCCTTGACTCGGAACAGGGCGAAGACACCAAGCAGTAATCCAACTGCCGCGGTGTATGGAAACCAAACTTTATTTGGGCTTTGAATACTGTCGTAGCAGACAATTACAACAACTAAAGAAATAGCGAAAGCAATCATTCCGGCTATGACTGCTTTTCTAGCAGTTCCTTTGATTGGTTCAGGATCCGGTTTCCGTTCCGAGTCTTTGGCTATCCAGCGCATGATTACATTCTCTCAACTACGTAATCAATAGCGGTGCATACTTTTTCAACGTCGCTTGGCTCAGTTGAAACAAAGGTTGCAATTCGAAGTTGGTTTCTGCCCAGTTTTCGATATGGTTCAGTGTCAACAATCCCATTAGCACGAAGAGTCTTGGCTAGCTCAGCGGCATCAAGTTCAGCTTTGAAGTCCATGGTGAGAACAACTTGGGAGCGATGCTCAATATTTGTAACAAACGGGGTGACAAAATCTCGACTAGCCATCCAGTCATAAATGTAATTAGACATGACCTTAGTTCTTTGATCAGCCCAGGCTAGTCCGCCATTACTATTTATCCACTTGACTTGCTCATTGATTAGGAACAAGGTGGCAATAGCTGGAGTATTCAATGTTTGGTTCAGTCTGGAGTTCTCTAAAGCAGTCATGAATGAGAGAAACTCTGGGATGTATTGATCACTGGCGGCTATTTTCTCGGCACGTGCAATAGCTTGTGGTGAAACTAGGGCTAACCAGATTCCACCGTCACTGGAGAAGTTCTTTTGGGGAGCAAAGTAATAAACATCTGTTTCCAGTGGATCGAAAGCTATGCCACCGGCAGCGCTGGTGGCATCTGTAAAAAACAGAGCATCCTCATCTGCCTTAACTCTAGTAACCGGGATCTGAACACCGGTGGAAGTTTCATTCTGCGGGTAAACATAGTTCTTGACCCCAGCTCTAGCCGTCAAATCTCTGCGTGATCCAACCTCGCTTTCCAGGATTTGCGGTTTACTGAGAAATGGTGCCGAAAGAGCTTTAGCAAACTTTGCGCCGAACTCGCCGTGAACCAATGCTTGAGTTTCACCCTCGATGAGGCTGTATGCCGCAACATCCCAAAAGGCAGTTGAACCACCATTTCCTAAAACAATCTCGTAACCGTGAGGACTATGGAAAAGGTTTAGCAAGCCTTCTTGAAGTTCGGTCACCAGGTTCTTGATCGGGGACTGTCGATGCGAGGTTCCCAGCAATTCAAATCCAGAAGTTTTCAGGGCCTGGATTTGCTCAGGTCTTAGTCGAGAAGGTCCACAGCCAAACCTGCCATCGACAGGAAGCAGCTCTTTGGGAATGATTATCTCGGTCATTGATTCAAAGTTTAGCCATAGATGGCGCTTGAACATTTAGGCTATTAGATGTGAGCGACCTAATTGATACCACCGAGATGTATTTGCGAACCATCTTGGAGCTGGAAGAAGAAGGTCACGTTCCCATGCGAGCTCGAATATCGGAGCGCTTAGATCAATCTGGTCCAACAGTTTCAGAGACAGTCGCTCGGATGGAGAAAAACGGTTTGGTGGTGGTGAGCAATGACCGCCATCTGGAACTAACCGACACCGGTCGGAAACTGGCAATCGAGGTTATGCGTAAGCATCGGCTGGCTGAGTTGTTGCTTAGTCAAGTTATTGGCTTGGAATGGCATCTGGTTCACGAGGAAGCCTGTCGCTGGGAGCACGTGATGAGCGAGCAGGTAGAGAAGCGAATCCTTGAGCTGGTTCCGCAATACCAGCGATCGCCTTTTGGTAATCCGGTGCCAGGTTTAGAAATGCTGGGGGTGGCTTCAGCTTTGGATAGCCATGAGGAAGTTCAGCCATTACTGGAACACCTGGACGAGGATGTCTTGCTGGTTCGAATTGCTGAGCCACTGCAGGTTTACCCAGATGTCTTAGCCCACTTGAATGCGTCCGGAGTTATGCCAGGAACAAGAATTAAGGCAGTATCAGTTGCCAACCGCATTGAAGTTAGCCCGCAAGCTGGGCAACACTCGGTGTCGCTAACTACTTTTGATGCCGCCCATATCTTCGTTAAACCCTTATAAATAGGGTTTTTAGGCTGGGTTTAGCCTGTGTATTAGGCTTTGGCACCTAAAATCGACTTGCTTTTTGGGGTAAAATCAAAGAACCTCATTCAGCCAGTCCAGATTGAGGGGCGTAAATTCGCATCATCATCGAATATTCTTTTTCGATAATGTCTAGGAGGAAAAGTTTGGCCAAGAAGCCTTCGGGTAGACGTCGCGCAGATGTCGAGATAAACATTCTCGAGTCTTTCGAGTTGCGCAGCCGTCGTTCAGTGCGAGAAAGCGAAAAGCGCAAGCAAACGCGCAGAGCTTTGCGTGCCGAAAAAAAGGCAGCCAAACTCGATCAGAAATACTTTGCTGCAAATCCTCCGAGCAACCCAATGACTGCCATTACCCAGATTGTTCCAGCCGTTGCCAAACAGCCAATCCGTAAACGTCAAAATTTCAGAACCGGTCTGGTTCAGATTGTCACTGCCGGTGTCATCGCTACCGTCGCCCTGCCGGCATACGCATATTCACCGGCGATTAGTGCTCAACTTGGACTGACCAATTCGGCCCTTGATTCTGAGCAGAGCATCACCTTGACTAAGCTAACGGCCAACAGTTTTGAGCGTGGCTCGTTCGGCATGATGAGTGCGGCCGACCTTGAACGGATGAACATCCGCAATGAGGTTCGAGCTTACTCAGGTTTGACTGCCATCGATTACGCTGCTTCCCCTAGCTATGACAGCTTGAACCCTGATGACATCATGAAGGTTGCTGCCAAGTATTTAGGTGTCCCGTACGTTTTGGGTGGAGAGGTGCCAACCGGTTTGGACTGCTCTGGCTATACCCGTCTAGTCTTCGCTCAGTTTGGTGTTTTACTGCCTCACTCGGTCTGGGCCCAGTCCCATGATCCTAGGGTGGTCAGAATCCCTCGCGATCAAGCCAAGCCAGGAGACCTGGTAATACTAAATAACCTAAGTCACGAAGGCATCTATGCCGGTAACGGAATGTTCTGGCACGCACCTAGACCAGGTGACCAGGTGAAGCTGGCTCCTATCTTCACCGACAGCTATTTCATAGCACGAGTCGTTAAGTAATTAGTAACCTTTTGTTGCGGTGTGTTAGCCGAGAACTAACACTGCTGTGGTTTACTCTTGTCGCAAGTTATTTATCCGATCGAAGCTGGAGCTATAAATGGAAACTGGACACGTGCCCGCCAAGCACGAGACCTGGCACCTCCATATAGCTTGTCCATATTCGGCAAGGCCTTAGCGCGTCATCGAGTTTCGATGGCGCGTTTTTTATTGGTGCGGATAACTGACTTGGCGAAAACCTGCAATCCGTGCAGGTGATTTCGAAAGGAAGAGTAATGAGAACTTTAGTTCTAAACGCAGGTTATGAACCGCTGGCAGTGGTTTCTTTTAAGCGCGCCATCATTCTGGTGTTGAATCAGAAAGCCACAGTGTTGGAAGGTTCAGCTGAGCGAAAAGTCCACAGTGCTACCGGTGAATACGATTTGCCTTCAGTTATTCTGCTGAGCAGATATGTTCGTGTTCCGGGATCTAGAAACATTCCATTATCTAGAAGAGGGGTTCTGCGTCGCGACGGTTATCGCTGTGCATATTGCAGTAGGGCTGCCAACACGGTCGATCACGTTCAACCGAAATCCAGAGGCGGGTCAGATTCTTGGGAAAACCTAGTTGCCTGTTGCCTTCGTTGCAACAACGCTAAGGGAGATAAGACTTTGCATGAATTGGGTTGGGAACTTTCCTTCACTCCTAAAATGCCAACCGGTGGGGCTTGGTTAGTTAGGGGAGCAGAGCGAGTTGAACCTGAATGGGATGAGTATTTGAGACTTTCTCAAGCGGCTTAGAGCGCCCCCGAGAAGAATCGAACTTCCGCACATGGTTTAGGAAACCACTGCTCTATCCACTGAGCTACGAGGGCAAATATCCTTGCAAAAATCAAACTTACCCGAATCTTGGCCTAGCCTACGATGTTCGTAGCATCGAAAAAGTTAGGCTAGTTGCCTAATGACTGACAAAGCTAACCTCCAGTTCAACCGCTGGCTCGATGAGATCCGGGGAATCGGTGGACCTAACCCGCTAACCAACTTGGATACCGAAGTTATGGGCCTAGTGAACCTCGAACGCACCCATCCGGTTGGGCTTTCACTTTTCACTAAGAGTCATCGAGGATTACTAGCCAACCTGGTTAGAGATCCAATTGCCTATTCCAAGGCCCTTACCGAGGCTCGTCGGGCAAAGATAAAAAGCGAGAGGTTAGCCAGTAATTATGGTTTAGATAGTTTGTATCTTTTGGCTGGAGCCGTGGATTTCAGTCAGGTAAAACTAGATTTAAGAATTCCTATCGTGCTGTGGCAAGCAGAACTAATTAGACGAGGGGCAGATTTCGAACTTGGCTTACTAGGTAGCCCAATGGTGAACCCAGAACTGGTATTAACTCTGCAGCGAGAATTCGGCATCTCGCTAAACGTAGCCAAACTACTCAAGGTCTATACCGAGTCCAACGATTTAGCCCCAATCACTTTACTGAGCTTTGTTGCTGATTCAACCAGGGAAGTTCCTGAGTTAGAGATCCAAAGAACGCTGGTGGTTACCAATGCCACCTACGCACCGACTCTGATGCTGCATGAACTTAACAAACCCAACCCTTTGGCGATTGAATTAGCTAGCGGTTTGGTTTCAGAAAGACATCACAAACTTTCAACTAAACCTCTGATGGCAGCTGATGCCGATGCTGAACAAACTCACATCATTACCCGAGCAGTAAATGGCGAATCGCTGGCTGTTGAAACTTTGCCAGGTGCCGGCTATACCCAAACAGTAGCTAACTTACTTGGCGCATTGGCGGCTGAAAATAAACGAGCAATTGTTTTAGCTCCACGTCGACAAACTTTGAACGAATTAGCTGAGCGACTTTCCCAGATAGGACTAGGTGGATTACTGGTTCGATCTCACAGCGTTTGGCTAGATACCGTTTCGGCAATCTCTAGGTTTGAAAAAGCTGAACCCGGCAATCTCGCTGCAGCAGTAACAGCCAGAGATCAAGCTAACAGTTATCTAGAAAATTATTTCCAATCACTGCATAGGGATCACCCCGTGCTAGGAGTTAGCATCGGCGATGCTTTAGAGAAACTCGCCTTACTGAGTGGGCTACCTAAACCACCTAAAACCACGGCTCGTATTTCTGGCGCGGCATTATTTGAAACAAGAAATCGAACCGTTGCCATAGCCTTACTGCAGGAAGCAGTTGAACTGGGAGAGTTCGATACTGCTAATCAAGGTAGCCCTTGGTTCAATGCACAGATCGATAACCTAGCTGATGTTTCTAGAGCGGTTTCTTTAGCCAATCGTTTGGCAGATGATGTTTTACCTAACCTAGGTCAAAAGCTAGATGATTTTGCCAGTCAGGTCTATTTCCCAGTAGCCGAGAATGTTGCAACCTGGGGCGAATACTTACGTTTACTAATCAACGTTAGAAACACCCTTGATCGATTCAAGCCCGAAGTATTTGATAGACCACTAACCGATTTGATTACCGCAACCAGCCCTCGCAAAGAAAAAACAGCAATGTCCGGAAAGACCAGAAGGGCCCTGAGTAAACACGCTAAAGAATATGTCAGAGCGGGAGTAAGTGTCACAGATTTGCATGCTCAACTGTTACTAATTCAAGAGCAAGCTGAACAGTG
Organism: Micrococcales bacterium UBA2465; assembly: GCA_002342255.1. Classification (GTDB taxonomy): domain Bacteria; phylum Actinomycetota; class Actinomycetes; order Actinomycetales; family Microbacteriaceae; genus Rhodoluna. The sequence continues at coordinate 4,128 of DDPP01000036.1, read as the reverse complement.
GCAAAGACTATGCACCCAACCGATAAGACCGGCGGTGCTGGCCGGTTTGGACGATGCTCAGGTTATTTACCAATCCCTAATGGCAGACCTAATCAAACTAGATTCCTATTTGGATCCAGATCCAGCAAGAATTTCACTGATTGAGCTACCGCTACCGGAGTTGAGCAAGACTCTGCGTGGTCTAGCCAGTGACACGGAACCACTAAACAATCTGGTTGCTAAAAACGATTTGCGAAAGAGAATCAGTGACTCAGGGCTTAGCTCGCTGGTTAAATCCCTTTCCAAAAACGGCGCTAGAAACGAAGACCTGGTAGCCGAATTTGACCAATGCTGGTGGCTATCTGCCTTGGAATACCTTTTAGCTTCGGATAATACCTTTACCTCGTATAACCCAGCTAAGTTGGCTGATCTGGAATCTGCATTTATTAGGGCAGATCAAAAACTAACCGTGGAAGCTAGAAGAGAAATCTCATTCAGGACTGCCAGTCGCTTCCAGCATGCAACTGCAGAAAATGATAGCCAGACTCAAACTCTGAAACACATGCTTAAGCAGCGAATAGGATCTCTACCCAGTTTCACCGAGAATCTGAATAGCATTTGGCCAGCGCTAGCCAGCCATGTTGCACTTTCGCCATATGAGGTGCCAGAGGAACTACTGGATGAAACCAGCTTTGATGTGGTCATCGTTATGGATGCAGCTGGAACTAGCATCGCTGAGAACCTAAATGGCATTATCCGAGCCAAGCAAATTGTTGCTTTTGGTGACCCGATGATTGCTGATCCAAATGGTTTTGAAGTTGAATGGCAGGAAACACTTAAGCCAAAGGCTGCCGAAGTCATGAGTGCCTTTGATCAGGTAAGTGAAGTTTATGGTCGTGAAGTTTTGCGAAAGTCTTACCGAGCTAAAGGTCAACTGTTTGGGCAACTGATCAATCGTGAGTTCTATCAGGGCAGATTACAAATTGAACCAACAGCCAGTGAGTTTGATGGTAAGTCAGCCCTGGAACTAGTAATCGTAGATGGCGACACCAGAGCAAACAATAACAAGTCAGCCAGTACCGAATCTCCACCAGCTGAAGTAAATAAGGTCACCGATTTAGTTTTAGAGCATGTTAGAAACTGGCCTGAGCAATCGCTCCTGGTGGTCAGCGCCAGCAGCAAACATGCTGAGAATCTTCACTTAAATTTGCAGTTGGCTTTAGAGGCCAATCCAGAGTCTATGGAATTCTTCCAAAAACACGGCAGAGAAAAATTTGAAATCGCAACCCTGGCAGATTTGAATCACCGGCTAGCCGATCGCATTATTTTCACCATCGGTTTTGGTAGAACCTCAAACTCCAAAGTTTTAGATTACTTTGGTCTACTCAACGAACCAGAGGCAAAGCGCTGGTTAGCCAACATGTTAGTTAGCGCCAGATACCGCATGACGATTGTCAGCTGCTTTAGTTCATATGACTTACCCGAACTAAAAGCAGATGGTGCTACTGGCTACCTCAGCACTCTGCTGAAACCTATTTACAGCGATACTGAAACAACTGACAGTTTTGAAAGTGATCCTATGTTGGGAGATTTAGCCAGAAGACTGAAGCGTTTTGGTATCAGGGTTGTTGAAGGCTTCGGTGCAAGGATTCCACTTGTCGCATCTTTCGGTAATCAGCACCTGGTGATTGAACCAGACTGGGCAAACCTGGATTTGAATTTCAGTGAGCGAATCAGGTTGAGACCTGCTCTACTAGCAAACTTGGGTTGGAGCTATCACCGCATTTACTCCTTTGAAGTTTTCAGCGACCCTCAATCGGTTGCAGAGAGCATTGCCAGCAGACTCGGTGTTGAAGTAACCCCAACCATGCTAACTACCGCTCCGGTCGAAAGAGTTTTTGAAGATACCGATCAAGCTTGGGGTGAGCAACCGCTGAGCAATGACGACAGGTTACGCCAGGACAAGCCACCACACTGGGGCTAATCAGCTTTAGGTGGGGTCGAACTATCGGTTTTATAAAAACCTGAGCCTTTGAAGGTAACACCAACTTGACCGAAAACTTTAGTTAGTTCGCCCTGGCACTCTGGGCATACGGTCAGCGCATCATCACTAATCGACTGCTGAGCATCGAACTCGTGTTCACAGGCAGAGCATTTATAGGAATAAGTTGGCATAGCTCTAGTTTATTTTGTGAATGCCAGTTTCAGTTACCACACCATCGACCTCACGGTCATGGGGTTCGGTCGGAATCGATTGAACAAATTCCCGGTTGAAAATCAGAGCAAACACCGAAACAGCTTCTGGGAGAGAAGCTAATGTTCTATCGAAATATCCTTTGCCCCTACCAAGCCGATTACCTCGATGATCAACAGCCAGGGCAGGAATAATCAGCAAATCACCTGATTTGATTTCAGTAATTGTTTCGCTTTCCAAGTCTTTCCAAGTCAAGTTTCCATCTGGGTTAGTTATTGGAACAATGACTTGAACTGGGCAACGGTTGATGAAATCTTCAGTGTTAGGTTCACTGAGGTAAGACTGATAAATGGCAACCCTGTTTGGTTTTAGGCCAGTTACCAGTTCGGTTAGATTCAGGGTGAAGTCATCTCTAAAAAAATTGGCAATTTCTTTGCGTTTGAGCAGAATTTCTGATCTCAGTTGCTGTTTCGCCAACGCAATTTCATTCATGCCACTAATCTTGCCAGCATGAGCAATTATTTTGCACTTAGTCACGGCGCTGTCAGCTTGAGAATTATCAAACCTCGGGATGCCAAAACCATTGAACGATTGGTGCTCTCTAATCGTGAGTGGCTAAGACCCTGGGAAGCAACTAACCCCCACGGTCCAACCTCATTTGATTTTAGAAATCAAATCAGGGGATTGCTTAGGCAAATGGATGACCACAGTGGATTACCTTTCGTCATTCTCTATGAAGATGAAATTGTCGGTCAACTAAACGTGGCAAACATTTTGCACGGCTCGGTTAGCAGCTGTGTTATCGGTTACTGGATAGATCCTGATGTTGCTGGACTAGGTATCACTCCAATTGCAGTTGCGTTAGCCATGGATTACCTTTTCAATATTGTTGGTCTGCATCGGGTGGAAATAGATATCAGACCAGAGAACAAAGCCAGCATCCGAGTCGTGGAAAAGTTAGGTATGCGCCTGGAAGGAGTGAAGAAGGGTTACATCCACATCAACAATGATTGGCGAGACCACAATATTTACGCTTTGCTTTCCAATGAAGTTTCGGATGGAGTATTAAATCGGTTGCTGAAATCTCGGCACAAATAATTAAATCGACAGAAAAATGCGAATTTAGACACGCCGACAGAGAAATATTCTTTTCCAAAGATTAAATACTCTATAGGTATGGAATTTCTCGGCTCAGGTGGATTTGCACTGTTACTTATTGCGATTGCCTGGCTCGGCTTTATGACTCCAACTGGCCAACGGTCTGTAAAAGTTTCAAAGAAATCTAAAGCTAGACCGGTGAAAGCAGTCCGAGTTAGGCAAAACCCTGCAACAATTCCCAGCGCTGCTATATCCCGCGTAGTTATTGGGGAACAGGCAGGGGTAACTGCTTCAGAAGCACCAGAAAAAGTAGTTGTTAATCGACTTCCAGATCCACTGTCAGCTCGTCTTGGAACAATTGAAAATGTTCCTTGGGCTCAGGTTCATAATCTTGAAAAAATTCGAGAAGAAATAGAACAAACCGAATTACAAAATCTCGACGAAATTTTGCAAAGAAGACGCTCAAACGGTTAAATTAGCGACAAAAAAATTTATAAAAAGATGATACAAAAATTCTTCAAGTTGCTTTATATCTTCCACTAGCATTAAACAGACCCAACAGTTAGGAAAGTTGACAAATGGGATTATTAGATGACCTAGTTAGAGGCACCCGCAAAAAGGGCGCTAAAGCCGTTGAGGAAATCAAGAAAGACATTGCTGCTGCAACTGACAAAGCGGAAGACGTTTTTGAAGAAGTTTCAGCAGATATCAAAAAAGGTGTAGTCAAAGCTGCGAACCAGATAGAAAAGAAGGTTCCAGAGATGACTGCTAATGCTGCGAAAGCAGCAAACAAAACTGCAGTTAAGGTAGCAAAGGCAACACCTGCTATCACTGCAAAGGTCGAAAAGACCATTAAC
>DDPP01000008.1:13536-14240 GCA_002342255.1 Micrococcales bacterium UBA2465 | reverse complement strand
AAGCAGTAATGAAAAGAAGAACCTTCAAAGCTAAAGCTCCAAGAGAGCGGTTGACTATTAATTGGAATGGCTCGACACTGGTGACAGTGGGGGTTTTGATTTTTGGTGTTTTGCTTACCGGCCCAAAAATTGGTGAGTATTTTGCCATGCAAACTCAAATAGCTCAGCTGAAAGCAAAGCTCGATGCTTCTAAGCAGCACCTTACTGATTTGGCTGAAGAAAAGAAGCGCTGGAATGACCCGGTGTTTATTCGGGCTCAAGCTAGAGACAGATTGTTTTATGTAGTTCCTGGTGAAATTAGCTACCTGGTTCTAGATGCCGATGGGTTGAACCTTTCTGATACGTCCGGAACAGTTGGAGCTAAATTAGCTCAAGAGAAAAACAGCAATAATTTCTCTCAGAGCATTGGCACCACCAAAAAAGACTGGGCCAAAGGGTTATTGCAATCAGTTCTGGTGGCTGGTTTAGATCAGCCGNNNNAACGGTAAACCAACCGCAAGTAAATAAATGGCTATTACCGAAGCAACCGAGGCTGATCTTGCCGAGATGCAACGGCAGCTCGGTAGGCCAATGCGTGATGTTCTAGGCATAGCCGCTAGATGTATTTGTGGTAATCCACTGGTAGTTCAAACTATGCCAAGGCTTGCCTCTGGGGAGCCATTTCCAACTTTCTATTACCTAACCCACCCAGCCCTCACCGCAGC
>DDPP01000008.1:0-13455 GCA_002342255.1 Micrococcales bacterium UBA2465 | reverse complement strand
CTAGCTGCTCACTCCTTGGCTAAAGGAATTGGGCTAAACCCCATCGGAGATATTGCTTTGTCCCAGATAGGCTTTGACCCCAAAGCCTGCCTATGCAAAGCGGTAATATCTACTTAGCGCACAGATGCGTGATCTCTCACTCAAGTCTCAACTTAGGAACTCTCAGCATGCAGAAAATCTTGATCATTGGTGGCGGTTACGCCGGTTTTTATACCGCCTTCAAACTGGAAAAGTATTTGACTGGCGATGAGGCTGAGATCACCTTAGTTGACCCACTGCCATACATGACTTACCAGCCGTTCCTTCCTGAGGTAGTCGCTGGAGCAATTGAGGCTCGACATGTTGCAGTTTCACACCGCAGACATCTAAAGAAGACGAACATCATTAACGGCAAGATGACCAAGTTGAACCATGCTGAAAAATCAGCAACCGTTGAACTAAATAGTGGTGAAGCAATCGCTTTGTCGTATGACCAGGTAGTCGTTACCGCAGGAGCGGTTTCAAGAACGTTCCCAATTCCAGGTGTTGCCGATAACGCTATTGGTTTGAAGACTGTTGAAGAAGCAGTTGAAATTCGCAACCGCATTCTTACCAACTTTGATAAGGCAGCTAGCCTTCCTGCGGGGCCAGCTAGAGATCGACTACTTACCTTTGTAGTTGTCGGCGGTGGATTTGCTGGTATCGAAGTTTTCGCTGAAATGCGTAACCTTGCTTCATACCTACTTCGCTACTACCCAACCTTGGAATTCAAAGACACCCACCTCCACTTGATCGAAGCCATGGGCAGGATTATGCCTGAAGTTTCTCAAGAGACCTCAGAGTGGGTTCTAGCAGATCTAGATAAGCGTGGTGCTAAGGTTCATCTAAACACTCAGTTGGTTTCTGCTGAAAACGGAATCATTGAACTTTCAACCGGTGAAAAATTTGAAAGTGATGTAATAGTTTGGACTGCCGGTGTCATGGCTTCACCGTTTGTGAAGAACACCGATCTTCCTTTGGATGAGCGTGGCAGAATTGCTGCACTTCCTACATTGCAGGTGAACAGAGACGGTGTTGCTGTTGAAGGTGCTTGGACCGCGGGAGATGTTTCAGCTGTTCCAGATCTTTCTGGTGGCGGTGTTGGTGGTTTCTGCGTTCCTAACGCTCAGCACGCTGTTCGCCAAGGAAAGCTGCTGGCTAAGAACCTAGCTGCAAACATCCGCAAGGAAGGCATCGTCGAATACAAACACAAGAACATGGGTGCGGTTGCCGGTCTTGGTCTATATAACGGTGTTTTCCAGTCTGGAAAAATCGTTCTAAAGGGATTCATAGCCTGGTGCGCTCACCGTGGTTATCACGGTTTGGCTATGCCGATGGGAGAAAGAAAGATCCGTGTATTTGGAGGTTGGCTTGCCAACTTCTTCTTACGCAGAGACATAGTTTCTATCGCTGCTACCAAGCAGCCTAGAGCGGCTTTTGAGACTTGGGCTTCTAGACCTAAGGCTTAATAGTTCGCCCCCATAGCCCAATGGCAGAGGCAGACGACTTAAAATCGTTCCAGTGTGGGTTCGAGTCCCACTGGGGGCACAGCATAAAGTTCGCTGTGAGCATTTATGAAACCCTTAGTTTTAAAGCTCTTTGAGCCTAGGCTTAAGAGCACAAGCAAGTTCATAGAAAGAGAGCAAATCAAGCATGGATTACGTATGGCTGTGGGTACTTCTAGGTGTTCTAGTTATTGGTGGCCTTTGGCTAGTTGGTATGAGAAACGGACTAGTCCGTTTAAAGGTACGTGTTGAAGAAGCATGGAGCGATATTACTGTTCAGCTAAAAAGACGTGCCGATCTAATCCCTAACTTGATTGAAACTGTCAAAGGTTATGCCAAGCACGAGTCGGCTGTTTTTGAAAACGTAACTAAGGCAAGAGCTGCCACCATCGCAGGTGCTAATCTGGCTGACCCAGCTAAGGCTGCTAAAGCAGAAGGTGACTTCCAGGCTGCAATGAAATCACTATTTGCAGTTGCTGAGGCATATCCTCAACTTCAGGCTTCACAAAACTTCCTAGGTCTTCAATCAGAGCTTTCTGACACCGAAGACAAGATCATGGCTGCCCGTCGTTTCTATAACGGTGGTGTTCGTGAATTCAACACCAAGGTAAAGCTTTGGCCAAACTCTTTCTTTGCTAAAGGTTTAGGTTTTCAAGCCTTGGCTTTCTTCGAGGTGGCTGACCTAGACAAGATTCAGGACGCTCCGGAAGTTAAGTTCTAAAGAACTATGTATTCAGCAATTGCTGCCAATAAACGCAACACGGTTTTGATAATTGGGCTGTTTGTTTTACTGGTGGGAGCATTAGCAACCTGGTTGGGTTATTTAACCGGCTATGGCTCTTCAGCTTTTTTGATTATCGGCTTCGTAGCTTTTTATGCCCTGTTGCAGTATTTCTTTGCGGGTAGTTTTGCAGTTGCCGCATCTGGTGCAGTTCAAATTACCAAGGCCGATAATCCAAGACTTTGGAGAGTAGTTGAAAACCTGGCTATTACCGAGGGAATGCCGATGCCTAAGGTTTATCTGATTAGAGATGAAGCACCTAACGCTTTCGCTTCCGGAAGAGATCCAAAGAATGCCGTGGTAGCTGCTACCACCGGTTTATTGGCCATCATGGATGACAAAGAACTAGAAGGTGTAATGGCTCATGAAATGAGCCATGTTAAGAACTACGACATTCGAGTTTCAACTATTGTTTTTGGTCTAGTTTCAGCAATTGGAATTATCGCTGATTTCTTTATGAGAATGGCGTTCTATTCGAGCAATTCAAGAGGCAGGGATAACAACCTTGGCCCGATCTTGATTTTGGTTGGTATTGTGGCCTGGATTATTGCTGCTCTAATCGGCCCAATCGTTAGTGCTGCTGTTTCAAGACAACGTGAATATCTTGCCGATGCTTCAGGTGCTGAAATCACTAGATACCCAGAAGGTTTGGCTAGTGCGTTAGGGAAGTTAAAACAGTATGGAAGACCAATGCGCAGAGCTTCCAGTTCGATGGCTCACATGTATATCAGTGATCCGGTAAAGCCTTCGGTTGCCGAGAGATTGTTCTCAACACACCCTCCGCTAGATGCTCGTATCAAGCGCCTAATGCAGATTGGTTCTAAGTTCTAAAGCCAGGTTTCCCTTTTTCTTTACCTGCACTGAATCTAAGCCTTGCCATTTTTGGACTACTTTTAGGTGCTTAGCCAAAGCTTTGCTGTATTTAGTAACTTCTTTTTCAGTTAGTTCCAGTTCATGCCAAGCCGACTGGACCAGTAATTCGTTGTTTTGTCTATCTGACTTTAGGTCTAAACGAGCAATCAACTTGTCTTTATGCAGGGTTGGTAACGAGTAATAACCATAGATGCGCTTTGGTTCAGGAACATAGATTTCAATTTTGTAATCAAAGTTGAAAAGCCTTAGTGCTCTATCTCTTTCCCAGGTAAGTGGATCAAAAGGGGATAGCACTGTGGTGAGGTTTGGCTTAATGGTCTTTGTGTCTACGTTTAGGTAATCTTTGTGTAAATAGGCAGGTTTAGTCCAACCTTCTACTGTGACTGGGAAAATAATCTTCTTATCAATGAGTGTTTGTAATTCTTCTTGGATTTCACTTGGTCGATAGAAAATCACATTGGCAATATCTTTAGCTGTCCCAACGCCCATCAGCCTTGCTGAATGTGCAAGAAGTTTCACTCGAGCTTGTCTATGATCCATACTCTTATTGAGGTTTTTTGTTGAAAGAATTTGTTCTGGTAATCCATAGAGTTTGCTGAAGTTTCTTCTACCACCGGCAACAATTTCACCCTGGAGAAACATAGACTCCATGACTGTCTTGACGGTGCTCCAACCCCACCAGGAACCTTGACGAACATTGTCTTCATGTTCGAAATCTGAATGGGTCATAGGCCCATTGGCTTTCAGTTCAGACTTAATCCAGTTAGCCAGCTTTATATTTTGCTGATAAAAGCTGCCCGGTTTCGCTGCTCTGTCTCGGTAATACTGCATCCTGAAATCATAAAGATAAAAATTTTCCGGTCTGATAAAACTTGCTTGGTGGGCCCAGTATTCAATGAGTTTTGGTTTCGAACCGGCAGTTAGGGAATCTAAATCATTTTTGTCGTAAGCACCTAATCTGGAAAACAAAGGCATGTAATGTGCTCGTTCAAAAACATTTACGCTGTCTATCTGCAGCATGCCAAAGCGATCTATAACATCTAAAACAGTTTTGTCTTGGTTGCCAACTAGCCCAACAGCATCTAAAGCAATAAGTTTTGCTTCCTGGTTAGTCAGACTGAGTGGCACTAATTAGCCTTCGAAATGTTTCACCGCAAGAATCTTGGCAGAGATTTTCTTGCCGGTTGGTGCGGTGTATTCAACAGTCTCACCAATCTTGGCACCCATGATGGCATTACCAAGCGGTGAATCTGGTGAGTAAACAGTCATATCGGTGTTCTCTGCCATTTCTGCAGAGCCTAAAAGAAACTCTGTTTCTCTTCCGTTTAGTTCAAGTTTGATAACCATACCTTGGGTGACTGTGTCACCAGTTTCAGGTGATTCGCCAACTACCGAGTTAGCCAAGATTTGGTTGAGGCGTGCGATGCGGGCTTCAATGGTTCCCTGCTGTTCTTTAGCGGCGTGATAACCACCGTTTTCCTTTAGGTCGCCTTCTTCTCTAGCCTCTTGAATCTTCTTGGCGATAGCGGCGCGCTCAACTTTGATTAGCTGGTCCAGCTCGGCCTTAAGTCGGTCGTAGGCTTCTTGGGTTAGCCAGGTTGGGTTGCTCATTATTCTCCAAAGTAAATAAAAGCGCTCGAGCAATGCTCGAGCGGGTTACCTATATCTTAGTAAAACCAGCAATGGTCAACCAGCCCAGTCACAGCCGGTTCACTGGTGGTCAGGGTGACCGAATCGGTCAGGTAATCCTTGCCAGCGGGGTAATAAACCTCTTTATAGCCAACAATGCCGTAGTCCTGCTTTAGAGCCTGTATTGCACAGCCAATAGATCGATCTGAAGGCTTGGTTATTCCAAATTCAACCCTGATTTGATGGTCATTGATGACCTCATAGCCAACGGTTTTCGGTGTTGGCCTAGCCCCAGTTACGGTTGACCAGACAGCCCAAATTAGAAAGATTACAAGCAGTATTGAGCCTAGAATCATTACCGGTCTGCGGTTTGAGTCTTTTCTGCCATATCTATCGGCGATTGGGTCTTGAACTTCTCTCATCTTGTTAAGGTTAAACCATGAATCTACTAAGTCTTGTCCTAAGAACAGACGGCGACCCCACTCAGAGCGATGGAGCTATCGCTACCAGTCCAGGCATTCTCGGCTGGGTCTTCACCTTTTTCCTGGCTGTTGCCGCTGGCTTCTTGATTTATGACATGGTGCGTCGAATCCGCAAGGTTCGCTACCGCGAAGAGATTCTCCAAGAAATCTCAGAGGAAGAAGCAGCTGAAGAAGAAGCTAGAGATTTAGCTCGAGAGCGTGCTGACCGTAAAGATAAGAACTAGCCACCCAATGAGCTACTCAGTGGGCTAGTGCTCACTAAGAAGATCGCAATCCAGTGGCAGATAAAAGCCAAGACGGTTAGCGTATGGAAGATCTCGTGAAACCCAAAGTGACCTGGAAATGGGTTTGGTTTCTTGATTCCGTAAATAACAGCTCCTAGGGTGTAACAAAGGCCACCCCCTAAAATCAGATTCATTGCAATTGCATTGACTGCGTAAAAGTCAAATATATAAATCATGGCTACCCAGCCAAGACCGACATACAGCGGAACATAAAGCCAGCGTGGAGCAGTAATCCAAAAAACTCTAAAGAAGATTCCAACTAAAGCTCCAACCCAAACCATCACAAGCAATAAAATTCCATGATCTTTAGGAAGGGCAACAATTGCCATTGGTGTGTAGCTGGCTGCAATTAGTAAAAAGATATTGGCATGATCAATTCTTTTTAGAATTACCCGCAGCTTCGGCTTCCAGTTGAATCGGTGGTAAAGAGCAGAGTTTCCAAACAACAGGAAAGAGCCGACAAAGAACACGGTTGCACCTAGTTTGGCAGGAAGTCCATGAGCTAGAACTAACAAGACCACACCACCGGCTATCACCAATGGCATTACCCCAGTGTGTATCCAGCCTCGCCAGGAAGGCTTAGCCTCTAGGGCATCAGCGGGAACAGTCTCCGCTATGGGTAAATACAGCGGGTCTGGAGTTTCTCTATTCATGGAATAAACAATACGCTTAAACAGTGCGCAATCTTATCTATCGGGTTTACGAGCGTGGAATCCTCAACTCTTTCAATCAATCTGAACTTCCTCAGCATGTTGCTGTGATGCTAGATGGTAATCGTAGATGGGCAGAAAAAAACTTTGGTGCTAAAGCTGAAGTTGGTCACACCGCTGGTGGTCGAAAGATTCACGAGTTTCTTAACTGGTGTGATGACTTGGGTATCCCAGTAGTTACTTTATATATGCTTTCAATTGACAATCTCACTAAACGCTCTGAAGATGAACTAAAAGATCTGCTTCGCATTATTGGCGAGGTGGCTAGAGATCTAGCTAAAAGTAAAAAATGGCGGGTTCGACTGGTTGGGGATAGAACAGTTCTTCCCGAAGGATTAAGAGAAAGCCTCGAAGCAGCAGAAGAGGCAACTAAAGAGCTCGAGGGTTTGCATGTAAATCTTGCTGTTGCTTACGGTGGTCGTCATGAGATTGCCGATGCTGTGAAGCAACTCTTGATGAAGCACTCGGCAGCTGGTCACTCGATTGATCAGTTAGCTAATTTGCTCACTCCAGAACTAATTACCGAACACTTATACACCACTGGACAGCCAGACCCGGATTTAATAATTAGAACTTCTGGTGAACAAAGACTCTCTGGTTTTTTACTTTGGCAGTCAAGCAATAGCGAACTTTATTTTGAAGAAGCACTCTGGCCAGATTTTCGCAGAGTGGATTTCCTTCGCGCACTTCGCGCATTTAGTTCACGAAGAAGACGCTTTGGTGCTTAGGCGTGTTGCCAAAGACTTAGAAAGTTTAGTTATACGCTCTAACTAATATTGCTTAACAGGAGCGTTAATGGCCACAAAGAGCAGCAACATCGTGAAGACCGAAAAGTCGACCCCTAAGGCCACAAAATCAAAATCCGAAACCAAAATTAAAACTTTCGTCATCGACACCTCAGTTTTACTTGCTGATCCAAAAGCGATATTCCGGTTTGCTGAGCATGAAGTTGTTATTCCAATAATTGTTATCAATGAATTGGAAAAGAAGCGCCATGACCCGGAGATTGGTTACTTCGCCAGACAAGCGCTAAGACACCTCGATGATCTTCGCATGCAACATGAGCGACTAGATTTCCCAGTGAGTGTTGGTGATGGCGGAACACTTAGAGTTGAGTTAAATCACATCAACACAAACGTGCTTCCTGTGGGTTTCCAACTTGGCGATAATGACACCAGAATTTTGGCAGTAGCTGCCAACCTTGCAAACGAAGGTTTTGCAGTAACAGTTGTTTCAAAAGATTTACCACTTAGAGTAAAAGCCTCAGCTCTTGGTCTCACCGCAGATGAGTATCGTGCCGAAATGGCTGTTGATTCTGGTTATACCGGTATCCACGAAGTCGCCATGAGTGCAGATCAGATGAGTGAACTCTATGACGCTGAAGTTTATGAGCACCCTGGGGTAAAGCACTTACCAGTTAACTGCGGTCTGGTTATTTCTTCTGAGCGAGGCTCTGCCCTGGGTAGAGTTACCGCAGATCATAAGATGAAGCTAGTTCGAGGAGATCGAGAAGTATTTGGTGTTCACGGAAGAAGCGCTGAACAGAGACTCGCTGTTGATGTTTTGCTAGATAACGAAATTGGCATTGTTTCGCTTGGTGGTCGCGCTGGAACTGGTAAATCAGCACTTGCACTTTGTGCTGGATTAGAAGCTGTTTTAGAGCGTCGACTTCACAAAAAGATTATGGTGTTTAGACCTCTTTATGCGGTTGGTGGTCAAGAACTGGGTTACCTACCTGGAACCGAAGCCGAGAAGATGAACCCTTGGGCCCAAGCAGTTTTTGATACTCTCGGTCCTTTGGTTAGCAAGGAAGTATTGGAACACATAAACGACCGTGGAATCCTTGAGGTTTTGCCGCTTACCCATATTCGAGGCAGATCATTGCACGATGCTTTCGTCATTGTTGATGAAGCTCAATCACTGGAGAGAAATGTTTTGCTAACAGTTCTTTCACGTATCGGTCAAAACTCAAGAGTAATTCTCACTCACGATGTTGCCCAGAGAGACAACCTGAGAGTTGGTCGCCATGACGGAGTTGCCTCGGTCATTGAAGCCTTGAAAGGTCAACAGCTATTTGCCCACCTGACTTTGACTAGATCAGAGCGTTCGCCAATTGCCGATATGGTCACCAGCCTGCTGGATAACTAGTTGGGGATAACTCCAGCAGTATTTTCCAATTTGCCTAGTCTTTCTAGGTGCCCAGTCTGTCAACACTAATCGCGCTAATACCTGCCCTGTATTTAGCGTTTGCAGCAATACCCCTGACAGTCATTGATCTTCGAGAGCATCGGCTACCCAACAGGATCGTCCTACCTGCATTCCCGATAGCGCTCTTAGCTCAAAGCATTGCTGTTTTAGTTGGTGCAGACTGGGTGCAACTTTTACTTGCCATAGTGCTCGCACTGGGAATCTTCATCGCCGGCCTATTGGCTAATTACTTTGACTGGTTGGGCATGGGGGATGTGAAGTTAGCCAGTGCACTAGCTCTTACCCTCGGTTTCTTTTCACCGGTAGGTTCACTTGTTGCTCTTGGTTTGGCTTTTGTTTTAGCTTTCGGGGTAGTTATTTTTCAGCTAATGAGAGGAAGAGCAACCTTAGGCCAAAGCATTCCACTCGGGCCTTATCTTTTGCTTAGCTTTATTTGTTGTTTGCCGGTTTGGGCTTTTACTAATTAGGTGAAGTCATCGATAAAACATCGAGGGCCGTGTCTAGTTGCTCCATGGTCAGCTTTTCACCGTCAACATAACCAAGCTCGATGGTTGCCTCACGAATAGTGATGCCTTTCTTAACTGCGTGCTTAGCTATCTTGGCCGCGGCTTCGTAGCCGATGAATTTATTAAGTGGGGTAACAATCGAAGGTGAAGATTCAGCCAGGGCTCTAGCTCTTACCTGATTGGCTTCAAGTCCGATAACAGTTTTGTCGGCTAACAGTCTCAAAGAATTTGATAACAGTCGAATTGATTCTAGAAGTGAGTTTCCCATTACTGGAATGGCAACATTCAGTTCAAAGTTTCCGGTTGCACCAGCCCAAGCCACTGTTGCATCATTTCCGATAACTCTGGCAACCACCATCATTACTGCTTCAGGAATAACTGGGTTTACTTTGCCAGGCATGATTGAAGATCCCGGTTGCAGATCTGGAATAGCAATTTCACCTAAACCTGCGTTTGGTCCAGAACCCATCCAACGTAGATCATTACAAATTTTGGTGACGCTAACTGCCAAAACTCTTAGTGCTCCAGATGCTTCAACAAGTCCATCTCTTGCACCCTGAGCTTCAAAGTGATTTCTTGCTTCAGTGATAGGAAGTTTAGTTTGTTCAGCCAACAGTCTGATTACTTCCTGAGGGAAACCTTTAGGGGTGTTAATACCGGTTCCAACTGCTGTCCCGCCGAGTGGGACCTCAGCTGTTCTTGGAATGGCCGCTTCGATTCTTTCGATGGCGTATCTAATTTGGGCTGCGTAGCCACCGAACTCCTGACCAAGAGTTACCGGAGTTGCATCCATTAGGTGTGTCCGACCAGCTTTCACTACTTTGTCCCAAGCAACGGCTTTTTCTTCTAAAGCTTTGGCTAGCTGGTCCAGTGCTGGCAATAGATCATGAATCAGCGCGCTGGTAACCGCTAGATGGACAGAGGTCGGAAATACGTCGTTGGAAGACTGAGAAGCATTTACATGGTCGTTTGGGTGAACTTTGCTTCCGAGATGATTTGAAGCAATAGTTCCAAGAACTTCGTTCATGTTCATGTTTGAAGAGGTGCCGGAACCAGTTTGGAAGATATCTACTGGGAATTCAGTGTCATGCTTTCCAGCAATAACCTCATCGGCAGCTTTGGCGATAGCATCTGCAATCTCTTGGCTTAATACACCGAGCTTGGCATTGGCTAGGGCTGCTGCTTTTTTTATCTGGGCAAGAGCCGCAATGTGCTGACGTTCTAGGGTTGTCCCGCTGATAGGAAAGTTCTCAACTGCTCTTGCGGTTTGTGCTGCATACAGCGCGTTTACTGGGACCTTTACTTCACCCATGGTGTCGTGTTCGATGCGGTATTCCATTTTTGCCCTCTTTACTATTAAGTATTCAGTCGATGTTTCCAACAGCTTGGATTTGGTGAACTTCACCCAGTTCTAGAACATAATTGGCACCAACAACTGCCAATTTACCCGATTCGATGCGGTTTTGAATGAGGTCAGATCTGGAAATCATTTCCGCAATAGTCTCACGTACGTGCAAGTCGGTAATCTCGTCAATCTCATGGAAGCCCTGGGCCTTAGCTTCAAGCAGGGTAGGTGTTATCCGGTCCACTAGGTTATGGATGTATTCGCCATTGGCCTGCAGCTTGCCTTCGTTGGCATCCATGGTTGCCCTAATCGCACCGCATTCATCGTGCCCTAAGACCAAGATAAGCGGAACCTCCAAGACTTCAACTGCATACTCCAGGGAACCAAGGATAGTTTCGGCAATCACCTGGCCAGCATTTCGAACCACAAAGAGGTCGCCAAGACCGACATCAAAGATGATTTCTGCAGAAAGCCTTGAGTCTGAGCAACCAAACAGTGCTGCAAATGGCTTCTGTTTTTCTGCCTGGCCAGCCAGCTGATCAATGTCTTGCCTTGGGTGAGCAGGAGCACCACTGACGAATCGATGGTTTCCTTCGACAAGTGCATGCCATGCCTGAATGGGATTCTTTGGTCTAATCATTTGATGTATTCGCGCTTAATCGGTTGGTGATCTCATCCGCAAATGATTCAAAATCAGATTGGTCGGCTACCCCGTATAGCAAAACGTAGTTCTCATTACCGTATTTGTGAACCATGATGTAATCCATGGTTTGTTTAGGGTCATTTGGAATTACTGCTTGATAAATATCCCAAGTTTTATAAGTTCCTGTAATTGTAGTTTTACCCAGCTTGAATGCCAACCAAGTTGCATTAGCTGAAAAAGCTTGAGTGTATCCAATGTATTTAACATCTGATCCGACAAATCCAGCTTCAAACTGCTGCACGCCATCGCTGCTCGCCGTTTTCAAATTAGCCAAATTACACCACCAACCAGAAATTGGATTGATGCTAATCAAATCTAAATTTGTTGAAGTCTTGGCTTCGGCAACAATCTTCGAATATTCAACTGCTTTGATTCGATTTGATTCATCTCTAGGAACTGAGATAACAATCAAGACCACCGCAATCACACAAGCGGCTAGGGCCAGCACCAGGTTGACAACAGTTTGTCTTGCTCGATGCTTAGCCGCAGAATCGCTCAATTAGTTAGTCTTTCTTTTCTTTCAAAACTTCATCAAGTTTTGCTCGGGCACCAGCAAGCCACTGCTCACATTTTTGAGCTAGCAGCTCTCCGCGCTGCCAAAGTGCCATGGATTGGTCCAGAGTAACTGAACCAGCTTCAAGTTGCCCCAAAACCTTAGTCAACTCATCACGAGCCTGCTCGTAGGTCATTTTCTCAATGTCACTGTTATTTTCACTCATTATTACTCCAGTTTAATCGCTAGTTAGTTGTTGCGTTCAGTTCACCCTTAGCCAGGGTGATTTTTAGGGTGCTACCGGGCTTGGCTTCAGCCGAATCAGTAATCACAGCTCCAGAATCGTCTCGAACTACTGAATAGCCGCGGTCTAGGGTGCTTTGCGGCGATAGCGATCTAAGCAGATTGCTACTGGCTTTGATTTCAGCGGTTTGCTTTTCGATTCGATAGTCCATGCGGTCTCGAAGGTCAGATAGTGTTCTGACCAATTCGTCATTTCTCTGGTCCAAATAGGCATGGGGGTCTTTCAGCATCGGATGCATTCTTATCTGTTGCACCAGAGTTACCTGCGAGTTGATGAAATGCGAAATCCGGTTTTTCATCCGATCCAAAGCTTCATGAATCTTTCGACGTTCTTCAACGACATCTGGAACTACTCGTTTAGCCGCATCTGTTGGAGTTGATGCTCTGAGGTCAGCAACTTCATCAATAATCGGTCGGTCATTTTCGTGACCAATGGCAGATATAACCGGCTTCTTTGAAGCAGCTACTGCTCGAACTAAAGCTTCATCGCTAAAGCCAACTAAATCTAGGAAGCCGCCCCCACCTCTGGCAATTATGATTACGTCTACTTCTGGATCTTTATTCATCTTCTCAAGAGCTGCAATTACTGTTGGTGGGCATTCAGGACCCTGCACTGAAACGCTAATCATTTTGATTACGGCTTCAGGCCAACGTAGAGCAACATTTTGTCTGACATCTTTTTCTGCATCGCTGTTGCTAGCGGTAATAAGACCAATGGCGTTTGGTAGGAAAGGAAGCTTCTTTTTCTTCAAAGGATCAGATAGGCCTTCGGCATGGATCTTTGCTCTCAGCGCTTCAATCTCAGCCATTAATACACCGAGACCTATTTTCTTAATGGCGGATACTTTCAGGCTCAACTTTCCGCCTGGGATGTAATAATCCATAACTCCGTTTACTAGCACCCGATCGCCATCCTGGAATTCTTCACCGGAAGAAACCAAGACATTATTGAAAATGACTAGTGGAATTGTTGCGCCAGTATTCAAATCTCTCAAGTTTGGGTAAGCGTGCCCACCAGATTTGTGTTGGAACTTGATAATCTCGCCTTCAACCCAGGCAGAACCCCACTTGCCAATCGCATCAGAGATTCGCTGACTTAGCTGGGCAACCGTAAACGGATGGTCAGGATCTTTGCCGATTTCAGCAACAGTATTCAATGACCACTCCTTGGTTAGACTTATCAGGTGACTACCATCCAGAATACTTCCGAGAACCGACACAAAAGAGTGCTTTTGGCAGCTCCGCGCGGATACTGCGCGGGAGTGGACCGTGCCGTTATCGCGGTGGAAAAGGCTCTAGATCTTCACGGTTCACCGGTCTATGTGCGCAAGGAGATAGTCCATAACAAGCACGTAGTATCTGCCCTTCAACAACGCGGAGCAATCTTCGTAAACGAGGTCGACGAGGTGCCAGAAGGTGCAATCTTGGTCTTTTCCGCCCACGGGGTTAGCCCAGCTGTGGTGCAGGCTGCCCAAGAGCGTAACTTGAACACAATTGATGCCACTTGCCCGCTGGTAACTAAGGTGCATCGGGAAGTCCAACGATTTGCTAGTGAAGACTATGACATTCTTCTGATCGGTCACGAAGGTCACGAAGAAGTTGAAGGAACAGCTGG
>DDPP01000019.1 GCA_002342255.1 Micrococcales bacterium UBA2465 | reverse complement strand
AAGACCCAGACAAGCTTCGATGCTCTAAAGACTGCTTTGGACAATGCAACTGCTGCATCTGGTCCAGACGTAGTTCTAGGTCCTAACGACTGGGTACCAACCGGTGCCAAGAACGGTAAGCTAGCTGCTTTCACCCTGCCTTCAACAATCAAGGCAGACTTCACCGCTAACCAGCTTGGTGACTTGTCATACAAGGGCAAGCTATACGGTGTTCCACTAGATGTGAACAACGTTGCTATGGTTCGTAACGTAGGTGTTCCAGCTCAGACCACTTTCGGTGGAATGGTTGACTACTACATGAACAACAAAGCCGAAGATGGCCTAAAGGCCGGTCTATGTATCTTGGGTGGTGGAACTTCATGGGGTGGTATGTCCATATACTCAGCTCTTGGAATGCAGCCATACCGTATGAAGAGTGGAAAAGTTGACACCGCTTTGTCAAAGCCAGGTAAGGCTGCAACATCAGGTGACCCAATTTCTCCTTCATTCATTCAGAACATGAAGACCTACCTATTGACTCCTGACGGTGCAAACTGGAAGAGCAATGGTTTCTACGCACCTTGGGATGCAGCCGCAACTGTTGAAGGTTTCAACTGTGAAGCAGACTTCAAGGCTGGTAAGGTTCCATTCGCAATCCTAGGTAACTGGCAGAAGGATCTAGTACCTGCTGTAAACGCAACCATTTCTCCAGTTCCTGGCATCACCGCTGGAACTTACGGAAACGCTTTCGGTTCAGTTTCAGGTGCTCTACTAACCTCATTTGCTAACGGCAAGGGTAACCTAGCTGCTGCTAAGTCATTGCTGAACTACTTCGGTTCACGCGCAGGTCAGAGAGACTACCAGAAGATTGAAAACCGTCCACACGCTAACGCAAAGGCAGCTAAGTTCGGTTCAACCTTCCAAAAGGGTATGGCTCGCTCTGCAGGTCTTGCATCAATCCCACAGATTGGTAGCATCCTGAACGGCACCGGAGGAAACTCATGGTGGGATCTAGCCGGAAACTACTTCTACAGAGTAGCTATGAACGGTGAAGACATCACCACCACCACAAACAACCTCAGCACCTTGCTGAAGGCCAACATCGTGGCAGGTGCAAACTTCTAATTCTTTAGAAGTCCAACCTAAGTTACTGGTGGGGAGTTTTTACTCCCCACCAGTTTCTACGATGGAGAGAACTCTCCAATAAAAACACCCTAAGATTTAAGCAGAATTATTCAGTTTTGGAGCAAACTTGAGAATCTTTAAAGGCAAACTAATTGCCGTAATCGCCAAAATTATTGCGGTAACTATTGCCATTACAACTCTAAGTTTCTTCATGCTGGCAGCCATCGGCACTGGCGATACCAACATCGCAATCTTTTTAGGTGTATGCATTCTTATCCTTGCTGTTGCATACCTAACCAACATTTCTATCCCACTGAAATTCTTCGCACCAGGAATTATGTTCCTGATCGCATTCGTGATAGTTCCAATGGTCTTCACTTTGTCCATGTCAGGTTTCAAGTATCAGACTGGAAATATGCTCTCCAAAGAGCAAGCAATTGAGACAATTGACCAGCAAGGAACCATCAACGACGAAAACCAAACTTCTTACGATGTAATTCTCGGTTATGCCGGAAAGAAGAGCACCAATGTGGCAATTCTTGGCAGCATCTCCAAAGAAGAAGAAGGTGCAGCTGCTGGAATTTACGTCAAATTTGATACCGTCTTGGGTTACCTCGATGGCGACAAAACTAAACTTGCGGTGCTTTGCACTGACACCTGGGGAGATAGCCAATACGCCTTCTTCTTGGCAACCCCAGACAAATTCACTCCTCTTACTGAGGACAAAATTACTTCTTTCGATGACAACTACGTGGGTCTAGGCACCGCTGGCTTCAAATCATTTACTAAGGATGAACTGACCTCGATGTTGGATCAAATCCCTTCGATGAAGTTCCAATATGAGGGAGACTACTTCGTCAAACTCGGCTCACCGGTCAAGGGGCTATTTGAAGCTTCGGTGAACCAGTCCAAACTTGTTTACACATACTTTATGGCAACCGCAAACAGCTACCAGATCCTTGATCCAGCCACAGTAACTAAGGATTCGTCTGGTGAAGCTCTTGGTGCTATTGGCTTCAAGAAATACAAATCAGCACAGATTTCTAAATACGCCGACACCATCGGAAACGTTAGATTGACTTATTCAAAACCGAAGCCATACTTCCTCGGTATTGAAACACTGCCCGGCGGTGGCAGCCAGTATGCACGCGTCGAAGTGAAGATCAAGAACATTCAATATGACCAGAAGGCTGATACTTTCACGAACGTCCTTACCAAAGCTGTTTACAAAGATGATGGCCGAGGTAACTACCGAAACATAAAAGATAAAAAGGACTATTTGGACCCGGGTTGGCGTCAGGGAGTCTGGTTTGAAAACTTTGTCAACTTGTTCTCCGAACCAAAGATTCGTGAACCACTGTTCCAGGTGTTTCTCTGGACTATAGCTTTTGCGGTGCTAACCGTGGTTTCCCAGTTTGCTCTGGGGCTGTTGGTGGCGATAGCTATGGATAAGAAGATTAGGGGTAGAAACGTTTATCGTTCCTTGATGATTTTGCCCTACGCCATGCCTTCAATCATGTCGATTCTTATCTGGGGTGGAATGTTAGATGACAACGGAGCTATCAACAGTTTGCTTCACATTCATATCAACTGGCTGCATGAGCCAACCATGGCTAAGGTTTCTGTCCTGTTGGTAAATCTCTGGTTGGGTTTTCCATATTTCTACCTAATCTCCTCCGGTTCGCTACAGGCAATTCCTAAAGAACTTGCCGAGTCGGCATCTATCGATGGAGCAAACGGTAGGCAGATTTTCCGGATGATCACTTTACCTCTGTTGCTAAGAATGTTGACCCCACTTTTGATTGCATCCTTCGCATTCAACTTCAACAACTTCAACATCATTTATCTGTTGACCGGAGGTGGCCCTTCATTTAGCTTCGGAAGCATTGCTGGTTCTACCGACATTCTGATCAGCTACACTTACAAACTTGCCTTCGACACTACGGTTCAGGACTACGGTTTAGCTAGCGCTATCTCGGTAGTTATCTTCTTGATTGTCGCTGGTATTTCCATGTATGGAATTAGAAAATCTAAAGTATTGGATGACTTCGCATGATTACCAATTGGTTCAAAAATAACGCCTGGCGTCACGTGGTTGCTTGGCTTTGCTGCTTCTTCGCCATCTTCCCGCTCTACCTTGTGGTCTTAGCATCATTTAGCCCCCAGAAGAGCTTGGCTTCGACTTCATTCATACCAACGGGATTTGTCTTTGAAAATTACAAAATGCTCTTCACCGACCCAACGGTGCCTTTCCTAACTTGGATGAAGAACTCGGCAATAGTTGCTGCCTCAGTTTCTTTGCTCTCAGTTCTGATCGGTGCTTCATCAGCATTTGCATTCAGTCGCTTGAAATTTAGAGGTAAGCGAACTGGTCTTCAGGCTCTGCTATTGGTGCAAATGTTCCCTTCAGTATTAGCTCTGAGTGCTATCTACGTAATCATGGAGCGTGTTTATGTTTTTGCTCCACAGTGGGGTCTTGGCACCCTAGGTGGTCTGGTTCTGGTTTACCTAGGTGGATCAATGGGTGTTAACATCTGGCTGATGAAGGGTTTCGTAGACTCCATTCCACTGGAGCTAGATGAGGCAGCCAAAGTTGATGGTGCATCAGCGATGCAGACCTACTGGCAGATTTTCGTACCTCTGGCCATGCCAATTCTTTCTGTGGTTACTCTGCTCTCATTTATCGGTTTGTTCAACGAGTTCGTTATGGCAAGACTGTTCCTACCTGAAACCGAAAACAGAACTGTTGCGGTTGGTCTACAAGGGTTCATCGGTGGACAATACAGTCAGAACTGGGGCCCATTCGCCGCAGGTTCATTGCTCGCTTCGGTGCCAATCATCATTGTCTTCATGTCCTTGCAGCGTTACATTATCGGTGGTCTAACTGCCGGTTCTGTAAAGGGCTAAACAGAACTTTATGCAAGACAAACTTCAGACTGTTTCCAGAGCGCTCTGGCCCCACCACGACGGTTCAGCGTTATACGTTGCTAATCAGAAGCCAAAACTTCTAGAGAAGGTAAAGCTACGTATCCGAGTTCACCCTGACTTTGGCAAGGTCAAGAACATCCAAGTTAGATTCAGTGAATCCGGTGAGGCTTTCCCAGGGCCAGCGGCCAAACTCATCCAAAAAAAAGATGGCTGGCACTGGTATGAGACCAGCATCGTTATGCATAACCAATACATGAACTATCGCTGGCTATTGGAATTCCAAGATGGTTCTAGTTATTGGCTAAACTCCCGAGGCTTGTCCACGCTGGAACAACCAGACATTGAAGACTTTAGAATCAACACCTTTGCTTCAGCACCAGCTTGGGCCAAGAGTGCTGTGATGTATCAAATTTTCCCTGATCGTTTTGCTAGATCAAAGCACGCTGACAAGCAAGAGCTGCCTGACTGGGCAATACCAAAAGCTTGGGGAGATGAAGTTATTGGCAGTGGTCCAGGTACCAGTGAACAGTTCTTTGGCGGGGACCTTTACGGAATCATTGAGCACCTAGATCACCTAAAAGACCTGGGTGTTACTTTGATTTATCTAACTCCAGTATTTCCAGGGCGATCAAACCACCGGTATGACGCAAGTACTTTTGACAAGGTAGATCCACTGCTCGGTGGCGACAAAGCGTTGATTGAGTTAGTCAAAGCAGCCCATAAAAAAGGCTTCAAGATTATCGGTGACCTCACCAGTAATCATTCTGGTAACACTCACGAATGGTTCCAAGCTGCTTATAAGAAACCAGGTGCTAAAGAATCTGAGTTTTATTACTTCTCAAAAAAGAACAAAGATTACGATGCTTGGTTTGGAGTTAGGTCGCTACCTAAGTTCAACTGGAATTCCAAAGAACTTAGAAAAAGATTTATCACTGGTAAGAATTCCATTGTTGCTAAATGGTTGAAGAAGCCATACAACATGGATGGTTGGCGTATCGATGTTGCCAACATGACCGGTCGTATTCGTGAAGAAGACATGTATTTAGAAATACAAAAACTTTTCCATGACACGATTACTTCAATTAACCCAAAGGCTATCGTGCTAGGTGAATACACTGGCGATGCTGCTTACCAAATGCAAGGTGAAGGTTGGCACGGAGCCATGACCTATTACAACTTCACCAAGCCAGTTTGGCGTTGGTTCTATAACACTGATGTGAAAGACACCGCTGGTTTCTTAGGTATTGGTAGAACCAAGATCGATGGCAATGAACTGGTGAAGCAGCACCTTGACTTTGCAGCTGGTTTCCCATGGCATGTGAGATTACACAACATGAATCCGCTGGATACACACGATATTCCGAGATTCAAAACTTTCACTATTCCAGGAGCACAAAAAGTAGCTGCCGGTATGCAGTTCACTTTCCCAGGTATGCCAGTTGTTTTCGCTGGAGATGAGTTTGGTTTAGATGGAACCATTGGTGAGAACTCTAGAACTCCTATCCCCTGGAACAATGAAAGACCCAATGATCGCTCCATGCTTGAGCATTACAAAGCTTTTGCCAAGATTCGTAAAGAAAACCCTGCCCTGCACGATGGTTCGATGCGTTTTGTCTATGTTTCAGCAGAAGTGGTGGCATATGTTCGAGAGAACAAAAACCAGATAGTTTTGGTGGTTGCCTCTAGAGGTAAAGATGAGAACGCCAGCATCCCCGCCAAGGCAATAAAGGGGATTAGCAAGGCCAAAAACCTCTACGGTGGGGCAAAACTCAAAGTTATAGATAAACAGGTCATGCTGCCTAATGAACCAATGTCCATCAACATCTGGGCGTTACCGACCACAGATTACGATGGCTCTGATGTGGTGGTTCTAGTCTCCTAACAAGGTTTGCCCTCAACGGCGGCTAAGTGGTAATCTTCATTGGTGTCTTGGCCTTCATCGAGGTCACGCCCCGATAGCTCAGTGGTAGAGCACTTCCATGGTAAGGAAGGGGTCGACAGTTCAATCCTGTCTCGGGGCTCCGCGGCGGGGTAGCTCAGGTGGTTAGAGCACACGGCTCATAATCGTGGTGTCGCGGGTTCAAGTCCCGCCCCCGCTACCAACAAAAACCTGCGAAACTAGAACCCATGGTCAATCCAAATGTTCAGGGTAAGAAATACCCAGAGACTCCCAGCTACCTTGTTGGTCGAGAAAAGATTCGAGAATTCGCCAATGCGGTTTTCTCCACCAACCCAATCAACCACGAAGTTGCGGCTGCTAAAGCTGCTGGCTATGCGGATCTGGTTGCCCCACCAACTTTTGGAGTGGTTATCCAGGAGAGATCGCTTCACGATGTTTTAGCTGATCCTGAAGCAGATATTGATTTTTCTAGAGTAGTTCATGGTGACCAAAGATTTGTTTTGAATAGACCGATTGTTGCTGGCGATGAACTAACTTCTGTGCTAACCGTTGCCTCTGTAAAAGCCCTAGGTGCTCACTCAATGATTACTTTTAATACCGAAATCTTTGATGTTAAAAAGGATTTGGTCTGCACAGCAATCAGCACTCTGGTAGTTAGAGGGGGAGAGTAATGAACATCAATGAATTGTCTGTTGGACAAGAAATCGGTTCACACACTTTCTCTTTCACTAGAGATGCATTAGTGAAGTATGCCGGTGCTTCTGGAGATTTCAACCCAATTCACTACCGCGATGATTTTGCCAAGAGCGTTGGACTAGATGGTGTTTTAGCCCACGGCATGCTCACCATGGGTGCTGCGGTTCAGGTTGCGGTTGACTGGATTGGCGATGGTGGGAAAGTAATTGACTACGGAGTTAGATTTACTAAGCCAGTGTTTGTTCCAGCCGAAGGCAATGCAGAAGTTTTTGTTTCTGGCAAGATTGGTGCAATTGATTTAGAAGCTGGAACTGTGAGATTAGATCTAACTGCAATAAGCAGTGAGGTTGCAGTTTTAGGTAAGGCGCAGGCAGTTATCAAGTTATGACCAAGCTTTCAGACCTAACCACAATTCGAGTTGGTGGAACCCCCAAGCAACTCCTGGTTGCCAAGACCACAGACGAATTGATTAGTTTCGCTAATCGGGTTTGGGATGAAACTGAAAACTGGTTATTGCTTGGTGGTGGTTCGAACGTTGTTGTTAACGACAGCATTCCTTTTCTGGATGTTATTCAGGTTTCAACCAGAGGCATTGATGTGATGGGAAATGTTATTACCGTTCAAGCAGGTGAGAACTGGCATGAGTTTGTTAGGTATGCCAACAGTCAGGGCTGGGCTGGAATTGAATCATTGGCTGGCATTCCTGGCACTGTCGGTGCTGCACCTATTCAGAACATCGGTGCCTATGGCCAAGAGGTTTCCACTGTGATTCAGAGCGTTGAATTCTTTGACTATGACAGCAGAGAGCTAGTTGTTCTAAGTAATGAGGATTGTGAATTTGGCTATAGGGACAGCGTTTTCAAAAGAGGCCGCCGAGGAATTGTTACCTCAGTTAGCTTTGTCTTTGATGGTACTGAAGTCAGCGAACTAGAAAAAACTTCCGAAGATGTTCTAAATCAAAGAAGGGCAAAAGGCATGGTGCTGGATGCAGACGATCATGACACATGGTCCTGTGGTTCTTTCTTCGTGAACCCTTTGGTGACTCCTAGTTTTGCTAGAACTCTGCCATTGGATGCACCACAGTGGGAAGTTGGCGATGAAGTAAAACTTTCAGCCGCATGGTTGATTGAGAATGCTGGTCTAACCAAAGGTTTCTCGTTACCTAACTCAAAGGCAGCCATTTCCACCAAACATGCCCTAGCGATTACTAATCGTGGGGGAGCAACTAGCGAAGATATAGTTGAGTTGGCAAGTTTTATTCAAACCCAGGTGGGCAATACTTTCGGTATTTATCTGGTTCCCGAACCAAACATTATTGGTTTCTAGTTGAACTTCACTATCGCTAGCGCGATAGCGATGCTGAACATAATCACTGCGATGGTGGTGTCAAGTATTTTCCAGAACACCGGCTTAGCCATTAGGGGAGACAATCGGCTAGCCCCAAAACCTAAACCAAAGAACCATATAAAACTGGCAAGAATTGCCCCGAGAGCAAAGTAAATTGTCTGATCACCAAACTGGTGGGCTAGGCCACCGACGAATATCACGGTGTCTAAATAAACATGGGGATTTAGAAAAGTAAGACTCAGGGTTGTTAATACTGCGATCTTCAGTGTATTCACTTGCTTATCTGATGCTTCGAGTTTTTCTGCTTTGAAAACTTTTCTAAGCGCTCCAACACCAAACCAAATTAAGTAGGCAACTCCAAACCAGCGGATGATTTCTAGTGTTAGTGATGATGCTTGGATAACCTGACCAAACCCCAAAACTCCAAGGGCTATCAATAGGGCGTCGCTGAAAGAACAAAGTAAGACAATCACTAGGACGTGCTTTCTGGCTAAACCCTGTCTTAATACATAGGCGTTCTGCGCTCCGATGGCAACGATTAGTGAAAGGCCGGTTAACAGTCCGGTAATTAGAGCTTGCATTTTGCCCTTCTCTGGCTTTTCATCTAGCAAAAGGTTACCTTCTTGAGCAGTTTAGGTAGGCTTTAACGGTGAACGAATTCCCAAGAATCTCTCATCGAATCGCATCTATTGCTGAATCAGCAACGCTAAAAGTTGATGCCAAAGCTAAAGCCTTGCAGGCTGCTGGTAAGCCGGTTATTTCTTATGCAGCTGGTGAACCAGACTTCCCAACTCCCCAACACATCGTTGAAGCTGCTGTTGTTGCTGCAAGGGACCCGAAGAACCACCGTTACACACCAGCGGTAGGTCTACCTGAACTTCGTGAAGCCATTGCCGTGAAGACGAAGCAGGACTCTGGAACTGAAATAACCGCAGCACAGGTTGTGGTTACTAACGGTGGTAAGCAAGCTGTTTACCAAGCATTTGCAACTTTGTTAGATCCAGGTGATGAAGTGCTTATGCCAACTCCATTCTGGACAACCTACCCTGAGGCTATTCACTTAGCCGGTGGTGTTCCAGTTGAAGTTTTTGCTGGATCTGAACAGAACTACTTAGTGACTGTTGAACAGCTGGAAGCAGCTAGAACTCCTCGCACCAAAGTATTACTCTTTGTTAGCCCATCTAACCCAACTGGTTCAGTGTTTAATCGAGACGAAGTTGAAGCTATCGGTAAGTGGGCTTATGAAAATGGCCTCTGGATTATTACCGATGAGATTTATCAGAACCTCACCTACGACGGTTTGAAAGCATACTCAATTACCGAAGTTGTTCCAGAACTAACAGATCGAACCATCATGGTCAACGGTGTTGCAAAGAGCTATGCGATGACCGGTTGGCGTTTAGGTTGGATGGCAGGTCCACTAGATGCCATGAAGGCAGCTGCAAACCTGCAATCACACCTATCTTCAAACGTTTCTAACATCAGTCAGAGAGCAGCCATTGCAGCCCTCACTGGACCTCAAGATGAGGTATTGGTTATGCGTGATGCCTTTGATCGCAGACGACACATTGCGGTCGAGGAACTAAACAAGATCTCTGGTTGGGTAGCACCTACCCCACAGGGTGCTTTCTATGTTTACTCAGATGTGACTGGACTTCTAAGCAAGCAATGGGGTGGGAAAACCATCAACACCAGCCTTGAGCTTTGTGATTACATGCTTGATGCTGCTGAAGTTGCTCTAGTGCCAGGTGAAGCATTTGGTCCTTCAGGTTACGTAAGACTTTCCTATGCTCTGGGTGATGCACAACTAGTTGAAGGTATTCAAAGACTGCAAAAACTTTTCAGCTAAGTTTTTTAGACTCAGCGATTAGTTCATCCCAGTTGTTTGGGATTTTGCCCGACTCAAGCATTTTCTTGAAGACTAGATAAGCATCTGAATGCGATCCGTATTTACGAAGCGATTCTGAGTTGTTGACCCAGGCGTACGCAATTATTTTTGAGCGAGTGCTGTATCTGAAGAAGATTCGATATTGTTGCAAAAACTTACCTCTAAACCAGTGCTTATGTTGCCTACCTAAAGTATGGCCAAGGCGAAATTCCGGGTTTGTGGGGTCACTCGGAATACGTTGCCGAATCTGGTAATTCAAGGCAAGAAATTTTTTACCAGCTGATGTGTTTACCCAACTCTCGCCGACTCTGGACTGAGCCTCAAGCGCTTTGCTCTGGTAAAGATTGAATTCGAATTCAAAAGCGGGATGAATTAGCTTTAGCCATTGTGTCGCAGGCATTTATTCGGCCGTGTCTTCTTCTAGGGCTTCGTCTAAATCGAACGGCAATGGTTGGGCTATAAACTCGGCCAAAGTAGGCGGAAAGCCAGGCACGCCTACTCCTCGCTCCCCTGAAAACTGGAAAACCATGTCTTCGTAGTGTTTTTCATCCAGTGGAGTTAGACGTTCTGGGTGCTCCAGCATGTCTTTTTCAAGGAAATTTAGCCATTGATCAAAAATTGGATCCGAGTGCACTGACTGGTCGGATTTCTTGATTACCCGAACCCCGCCAGATTCGTCCAAAATCCACTCCAGCTTGTCCCTCTTGTTTAGGCCAAGGAGTTT
>DDPP01000016.1:4923-5985 GCA_002342255.1 Micrococcales bacterium UBA2465 | reverse complement strand
GTTCACTTCGTAACCATCGATGGTTGGAACAACGATCCAGAAAATGTAACAAACCTAAAGCCTTTCAACTACAACACAGTTGAATCTGCTTACCTAGCAGGTTACGCAGCTGCTGACTACTCAACTACCAAGGTAATTGGTACTTACGGTGGTATGCAGATTCCTGCAGTTACCGACTTCATGGATGGTTACTACTACGGAGCTATGGCTTGGTCAAAGGACAACAGCACTGCAGTTAAGGTTGTTGGTTGGGACCCAGTAAAGAAGAAGGGTGACTTCATCGGTGGATTCGCTCCAAACGCTCCAGAAGGTAAGTCCATTGCTGCTGGCCAAATCTCTCAGGGTGCGGACGTATTGCTACCTGTTGGTGGAGACCAATACAGCGCACTTTCAGAGGCAATCAGTGAAGCTGGTGTCGATGCAAAGATGGTTGGTGTTGACAAGGACTGGTCACTAAACGCAGATTACAAGGACAAGATCCTGACTTCAATCATGAAGCTTCTAGGTCAGTCAGTGTATGACTTCGTTAAGGGTGATGCAGTTGACAAGACTGCATTCAGCAGTGACGCATACGTAGGTACCCTATCGAACGCCGGTGTTGGTGTAACCAAGACCGACTTCATCAGTGATTCACTTCAGACTAAGCTCGACGAGCTAAAGGCTGGAATCATTGATGGTTCAGTTAACCCACGTGGCTAATTAGCAACTAAATCAACGGAACTGCCGGGACTTAGGTCTCGGCAGTTTCGCTTTAAGGGCTGTGCCTGTGGGCTAGATTAGAACCAGAAAAGTGCGAAGGAGCCTGCAGTTATCCATGAAACTTGAACTGCGCAACATCACCAAACGATTTGGCACTTTGGTGGCCAACGACAATATCAGTTTGACCCTGAATCCCGGAGAGATCCATAGTTTGCTCGGTGAAAACGGAGCTGGTAAGTCCACTTTGATGAATGTGCTCTATGGGCTATTGCAACCAGATGAGGGTGAAATCCTGATTGATGATCAGCTAGTTAAATTCTCTAGCCCAGGTCAGGCAATGGCCGCTGGCATCGGTATGGTCCA
>DDPP01000016.1:0-4897 GCA_002342255.1 Micrococcales bacterium UBA2465 | reverse complement strand
GAGCCGGTTGGCTTTATGGGAAAACTAGATTTGCCAGCAGCTAAAAAACTTGTAACGGAAATCTCTGATCGATTTGGTTTCGACATCGACCCCGATGCCAAGGTGCAAGATTTACCAGTTGGATCGCAACAGAGAGTTGAAATCATCAAAGCTTTAGCGAGAAACGCAAAGGCTTTGGTACTTGATGAACCAACAGCTGTTTTAACTCCTCAAGAAACTGACGAGTTGATGGACATTATGCGCGGTTTAGCAAAATCTGGAACGTCAATCATCTTTATCACTCACAAACTTCGAGAAGTTCAGCAGGTAGCCGACCGCATCACGGTTATCCGCCAAGGCAAAGTCGTGGCTAGCCCAAGCCCTAAAGCAACTGCTGGTGAATTGGCATCACTAATGGTTGGTCGTGAGGTTGATCTCGAAACTAAACGCAAGTCGGCTAAGCCTGGTCAAGAAAGCTTGGTTGTGAAGGACCTAACTGTTTTGGATGAACGAGACCAACGAATGGTCGATGGTATTACTTTTAGTGTCCGTGACGGGGAAGTCCTAGCTATCGCTGGAGTTCAAGGTAATGGACAGACAGAACTAGCCGAAGCTATTGTTGGGCTTCGTAAAGTCCACAGCGGAAGCATTTCCGTATCTGGGAATGATGTAACCAAGAGCACGGTTCGAGAGGTTTTGGAATCGGGACTCGGCTACATTCCGGAAGATCGTAAAAAAGACGGCTTAGTGGGAGACTTTTCTATCGCCGAGAATTTGATGCTCGACGGTTCATTCAGCGAGCCGTTTGCTAAAGGTTTTCAACTGGATTTTGCCCAACGCGATAAGATAGCCAATCAATTGATTGAGGATTTTGACATCAGAACTCAATCAGCGCAGACTCTGGCCAAGCAACTATCTGGTGGTAATCAGCAAAAGGTTGTTGTGGCTAGGGAAATGAACCGTAAACTCAAGGTTTTAGTGGCTTCGCAGCCTACTAGAGGCGTTGACGTTGGTTCGATTGAGTTCATCCACGATCAGATAATTGCGGCCAGAGATGAAGGCAAGGCTGTTTTGATTATTTCTACTGAGTTAGATGAAGTTTTGGCCCTAGCCGACCGAATAGCGGTCATGTATCGAGGCAAGGTGGTTGGCATTGTGGATGCCAAGACCAGCAGAGAGACTTTGGGCAAGATGATGGCAGGTATTGCAGCATGACTAAGACAGTGAAAACTCCAGATTTGACTGAAACTAAAGCCCAGTCGGTGCTCAGAGAGATTATGGCTGGTGATCCCGTCCGAATTGCCCTTTCCATTCTTTTGGGTTTCATCATTGGCGCTGTATTCATGGTGGTCTTCAACGATCAGGTTGTTTCAGCTTGGTCTAATTTCTCAGCCGATCCCGCCTACGCATTCTCAACCATTTGGTGGACAATTCAAGATGGCTATGGAGCTCTTTTTTCAGGGTCAGTCTTTAACACAAACGCGGATAACTTCATTGATGGCATCAGACCGCTAACCGAAACGTTGAGATTTGCAGCGCCATTGATCATGGCCGGTCTAGGAGTTGCCCTGACTTTCCGGGTTGGATTGTTTAACATCGGTGCAACCGGTCAAATCATGATGGGTTTAGCAGGAGCTACGTTTGTTTCAACCAGAATGCAGTTGCCAATTGTAATTCACATGCTGGTTGCCGTTCTTGCAGCTGTTGTCTTTGCCAGTGTTTGGGGTATTATTGTTGGAATTTTGAAAGCAAGGACCGGTGCTCACGAAGTTATCGTGACCATCATGTTGAACTATGTCGCGACAAATCTATTCACTTACTTCCTTCGTGAACCAAATATTTTGTTGGAGGCAAACGGAGGTGGAACTCCTAAGTCCGATCAACCAGCAGAGACTGCAAAATTGGGTCAGTTATTTGGCTCTGAATTTGCCATGCACTACGGCGTAATTATTGCCATTCTGTCGGTTATCTTTTACTGGTGGTTGATGGAGAGATCAACTTTTGGCTTCCGATTTAGAATGGTGGGCCATAACGCTTCCGCCGCCAGAGCCGCCGGCATCAAAGTTGAGAATACTTTTGTTTGGGCGCTAGCTATTTCCGCAGCCTTTGCTGGCTTAGCTGCGGCCAACCAAGGCTTGAGCATTAACGGTGGGCTTACTACCAGTATCGAAGCGGGGATTGGATTCGATGCCATCACTGTGGCGTTGCTAGGTGGCTCAAGAGCCGGTGGCATAGTTATGGCTGGTTTATTGTTCGGGGCGTTCAAGGCAGGATCAGCCGCCATGCAGGTTTCTGGAGTTTCACCAGATGTATTAGGTGTGGTCAAGGCCCTAATTGTTTTGTTCATAGCTGCGCCTCCAATTATTCGGGCAATTTATCGACTACCCAAACCGATCCCGAAACTGCTTATTCCGGTGAGCAAGCCCTCGAAGGTGAGTAAATAATGAGCAAGATAGAAGTCACCCCTGGTATGTTTTCACAAATTGAGGCAAAAGCTAGCCTGAAAGCCCCAATAGTTATGACCCTGTCAGCCTTCCTAGTGCTTGCTGTTTTTGGCGTTTTTGGTAAAGCTGGCGAGATTGCATTCTTCTGGAATAAGAAAGAAAGTTTAAGCACTCCACCAGATTTTCTAGTTCATTCGATGACTTTCAACACAATTACCGGCGTGATTATGGTTTTGCTTGCCGCTGTATCTTTCTTTTTCTATTTCCGAAATAAAAAGACTCCGATTTGGTTGGTGTTGATATTTGGTTTACTGGGAATTGTTTCAATGCTTGGTTGGCTAGCAACTGGTGCCAGCATGGGAGTTCAGCTGGTTTACATTTTGGGAAACACCTTGCTCTTGGCTATTCCATTGATTCTCGGTGGCATGGCTGGAATCATGTCCGAACGTGTTGGTGTTGTGAATATTGCCATCGAAGGCCAACTACTAACCGGAGCGTTCGTATCTTCTGTAGTTGGAACAATCACTCACAATCTTTACCTGGGTATGGTCATGGCCATGATCGCTTCAGCACTGCTGTCAATGATTTTGGCATCATTAGCAATTAAGTATTTAGTTGACCAAATCATCATTGGTGTTTTATTAAACGTCTTGGTGATTGGTGTTACCAACTTCCTTCACTCTGCTTGGTTGAATAACGACACTAGTCACTTGAATGCACCGGGCACTTTTGAAAAGATTCGAATCCCACTTTTGGCTGATATTCCATTTATCGGACCCGTATTGTTTGACAACAGAATCACTGTCTATTTGACCTTCATCATCGTTCCGCTGCTTTGGTTCTTGCTTTTCAAAACCAAGTTGGGTCTGCGAGCCAGATCTGTCGGGGAGCACCCACTGGCTGCCGACACTGTGGGTATTAATGTCGCAAAAACTAGATTCTGGTGGGTTACCCTTGGCGGTTTAGTTGCCGGTCTTGGTGGGGCAGCGCTAACCATCGGGAACGTCGGATCATTTGGACGAGAAATGAGTAACGGTCAAGGATTTATCGCCTTGGCGGTTGTAATTCTTGGGCGCTGGCATCCGATCTATGTCTCTTTGTCTGCTTTGCTCTTTGGTTTCACTATTCTGCTTAGAGTCTGGGCAAACCAAGTTTCTCCTGGTATTCCATTTGACTTCATTGCCATGATTCCTTACCTAGTTACCTTGGTGGCCGTCGCCGGTTTTGCTGGCAAGGTAAGACCACCGGCGGCTAGCGGTCAACCTTACGAGAAGGGATAGTCGTGCAAATTGATTGGGAAGCGCTCAAAGCTGAGGCAATAAGGGCCATGGGTTCTGCCTATGCTCCTTACTCACATTTTCCAGTTGGTGCTGCAGCACTAGTTCATGACGGAAGAATTGTTTCCGGTTGCAACGTTGAAAACGCCAGCTATGGATTGGGTTTGTGTGCCGAGTGTGGTCTAGTGAGCAATCTTGCGATGACCGGTGGAGGAAAGCTGGTTGCTTTTTATTGTGTGGATGGTAACAACAATATTTTGATGCCATGTGGCCGTTGTCGACAGTTACTTTTTGAACATTCTGCCGAAGGCATGGTGTTGCAAACCATTAGTGGTATCAAAACTATTGAAGAAGTTTTACCAGATGCTTTCGGGCCGAGAGATTTGGCCGAAGGATTTGGCGCGGAAAAGAGAAATTAGGTCTGAAAATGGCAACTGAATTTTCTGCAATTGAACTGATTATCGCAAAGCGAGAAAAGCAGGAACTAACTACCGAACAGATCAATTGGCTAGTCGATAATTACACCAAGGGAATCGTTGCTGATGAACAGATGTCGGCCATGGCTATGGCAATCTTGCTCAATGGAATGAACCGTAGAGAAATCAAAGACCTAACTCTCGCCATGATAGCTAGCGGTGAAAGACTGGATTTCAGCGGCCTTCCAACTCCGACTGCAGATAAACATTCAACCGGTGGTGTTGGTGACAAGATCACTCTGATGGTTGCCCCGCTGGTAGCGGTTTTTGGTGTTGCTGTGCCACAGCTCTCTGGTCGTGGCTTGGGTCACACTGGAGGAACTCTCGACAAGATGGAATCCATCCCAGGCTGGCAGGCAGCGCTATCCAATCATCAAATGCATGACCAGTTAGCCAAGGTTGGTGCGGTTGTTTGTGCTGCTGGGTCTGGCTTAGCTCCAGCTGATAAGAAGCTTTATGCCTTGCGGGATGTCACTGGAACAGTTGAAGCCATTCCTTTGATTGCCAGCTCCATCATGAGTAAGAAGATTGCCGAGGGAACCTCTGCCTTGGTTTTGGATGTGAAAGTTGGTTCTGGTGCCTTTATGAAGAACTTGGATAGAGCCAGAGAATTGGCCCAAGTACTCACTCAAATCGGTGCTGATGCAGGTGTGAAAACCAGCGCTCTATTGACTGATATGTCCACACCACTTGGCAACAAGGTGGGCAACGCTCTAGAAGT
>DDPP01000001.1:10232-28905 GCA_002342255.1 Micrococcales bacterium UBA2465 | reverse complement strand
CCCCTAATGCCTTGAAATCGACTGCAGCTCGAAGAGCTCGACCGATGAGTCTAGAAATCTCATGAGTTCGTCCGCCAATCTTTCCTTTTACACTTTCACGATCATTTCTTTCGTGAGTGGCACGAGGTAGCATCGCGTACTCGGCGGTAACCCAACCTTCACCCTTACCGACTTTCCACCTAGGAACTCCTGCAGTGAATGATGCCGTGCAGAGCACTTTGGTTGAGCCAAAAGCAATAAGTGCTGAACCTTCGGCATGTTCCGACCAATTTCTTTCAATGGTAACTGGACGTAACTCGTCGTTAGCTCGGCCATCAATTCTGCTCATTAGTTATCCAATCTTCTCGACTGCTTGAACTTCAGGACCTAAAAACCTCTTTGCCAGCTTGGCGAATGACTCGGCATCACCGGTGGCTTGGAATCGAAGGGCGGGCTTAGTCGAATCACTTCTCAAAAGGTTGTGGGCAAGCAATGTGCGATAAACATCCTTGGCAGTTTCTTCCGCAGATGAAACTAAAGTGACCTGCTCCCCCATGACATAGCTCAATGCACCTGTGAGCAGCGGATAGTGCGTGCAGCCCAAAACTAAGGTGTCAACTTGAGCAGTCTTCACTGGTTCTAAATATTTCTGGGCCAGTTCAATCAGTTCAGGACCTGAGGTAATCCCACGTTCAACATAGTCCACAAAATCTGGGCAAGCTGTTGCCGTCACCTCTAGATTTACTGCAGCAGCGAAAGCGTCTTCGTAGGCCTTGGAATTTACGGTGGCTACTGTTCCGATTACCCCTACTTTTCCATTCCTAGTTGCCGCTACTGCGCGTCGAACAGCAGGTTGAATTACCTCAACAACCGGGATGCCTCGTCCTTCGGTGTATCGCTCTCTGGCATCTCGAAGCACAGCGGCAGATGCAGTGTTGCAAGCGATAACCAATAATTTGACACCTTCATCAACCAACCGGTCCATCACTGAAATTGCCAGGGTTCTAACTTCACCCAGAGGCTTGGGTCCGTAGGGAGTGTTAGCAGTGTCACCTAGATACATGATTGATTCGTTTGGTAGCTGATCGATTATTGCTCGAGCNNAGGTCAAATATCTCTTTACATTCAGGGCAGACGGGGAACTTCTCTGGGTCGCGATTTGGAATCCAAACTTTGCCGCATAGCGCTACAACCGGAGTTCCCATTACAGCAGATTCGACCACTTTGTCTTTGCGAACATAATGGGCATATCTCTCATGATCACCTGGCTCAATGTTTTGAGATTGAGTTTCACTGACAACTTTGGGCTGAGACGAATTATCCAAGTTAGCCTCTAGCCAGTCTTACTGCATCAGCTACGCGCTGAGCAACATCTGGGTGAAACACCGATGGAACGATGTATGAAGCATTCAACTGTGCAGGTTCGACACACTTAGCCAAGGCATTGGCTGCGGCTAGAAGTTTTGATTCCGTTATTTCTGTTGCTCCAGCATCAAGCAATCCTCGGAACACCCCAGGGAAAGCTAAAACATTGTTAATCTGGTTTGGGAAGTCACTTCTACCGGTGGCAACAACAGCCGCATACTTAGCTGCCTGAGCCGGATCAATTTCTGGGTTGGGATTAGCCAAAGCAAACACAATTGACTTATTCGCCATCTTGGCAATGTCATCTGCCTCAAGAATATTTCCAGCAGAAACACCAATGAAGACATCTGCTCCAACCAGCGCTTCCTTCAAACTGCCTTGCTTGCCAGCCTGATTAGTGTTTGCTGCAATCCAAGCCAAGTTTGAATCAGCTTGAATATCTGGACGACCGGCATAGATAACTCCATGCTGGTCAGCAATGGTTGCATTTTTCAAACCAGCTGCGAAAAGTAATTTCAAAACTGCAGTGCCGGCAGCTCCAGCACCACTCATCACCAGGCTAACCTCAGAAAGTTCCTTGCCAACAACTTTTAATGCATTGGTAAGAGCGGCTAAACAAACAATTGCGGTGCCGTGCTGATCGTCATGGAAAACCGGTATATCTAACTCAGCTCGCAGTCGCTGTTCAATCTCAAAACATCTTGGTGCCGAAATATCTTCAAGGTTGATGCCAGCAAATACTGGGGCTATCGCTTTTACTGTCCTGACAATCTCATCGGTGTCTTGAGTGTCAAGACAGATGGGAAAGGCATCGATATTTGCAAATCTTTTGAAAAGTGCAGCTTTACCTTCCATCACTGGCAAAGCTGCTAACGGGCCGATGTTTCCTAAACCTAAAACTGCTGAACCGTCGCTGACAACTGCAATTGTGTTTCGCTTGATGGTCAACCTTCTGGCATCTGACGGGTCAGCTGCAATAGCTTCACAAATGCGGGCTACACCAGGTGTGTAAATAAGTGAAAGATCATCACGGTTACGGATTGGCAACTTTGACTCAATGGTCAGTTTTCCACCAAGGTGAGCTAGGAAAGTTCGGTCGGAAACTTTACCGACAACCACCCCTTCTAGCTTCTTCAAATTCTCAACCAGCTCTTTGGCGTGATCTGAATTTTTGCAAGCACAGGTTAGGTCTACTCGCACACGTTCTGCATCTGAAAAATTAACGTCAACAGCAGTTACCGAGCCACCGAGCATTTCAATGTTTGAGGTGAGCTCGCTTACCGCAGTCGGCTTAGCCGGTGCCTCAAGTCGAATGGTTATCGAATACTGGACTGATGGGGCGTTAGACATAGGTCAAGTCTGCCACACATAGACAACAGTTCAACTAATTCCCTGCGTCAGCATCACCTAAGGTAGCACTAATAGTTAAGGTTTTGTTACCCCGCTTAACATCTATCTCAACCTTGCTAAAAGCAGATTTAGAGCGAATGGCAGCGGTTAGCTTTGAAGAACTATCAATTAGTACCCCATCGCAGGCGATAATCACATCGCCAACCTTGAATCCAGCTTTCTCCGCAGGTCCACCCGGCGTCAATTCTTTAATTTTGGCACCGACTGAGAAAGATGCAGCCGCATCTGAATTTTTGGCGTCGGTAACTAAAGCGCCAAGCAAGCCGTGGCTTACTTTACCGTTTTTTATAATTTGATCTGAAACGCGCTTTGCAGTATTTGAAGGAATCGCGAAACCAACACCAATGCTTCCAGCTTGAGTGGAGGTAGAAGTTGCAGTTGCTATCGCTACGTTTATACCAATTAGCTGACCCTTGTCATTCACCAGTGCACCACCGGAGTTACCGGGGTTGATCGCGGCGTCGGTTTGAATCACATCGAGATTCACCGGTGCTTTATCGCTTCCGGTATTCCAAAGTTGCAGACTTGAACCGCCATCTTTGGGAACTGCAGCCGAAGCCACCTGAATGGTGCGGTGCATAGATGAAACTACTCCAGCTGTAACACTGGCATCGTAGCCAAGTGGCGCTCCAATTGCCGCAGCATAATCACCAACATTTATGTTGGCACTGTCAGCAAAATCAATCGTCGTAAAACCAGAACCCGCAGCCTTGATAACTGCCAAGTCATTAGTCGGATCTGTGCCAACAACTGTGGCTCGGTAGATTTTGTCAGCGCTTGTCTTTACTTCAATCACAACATCACTGGTTGCCCCATCAAGTGTTACCACGTGGGCATTGGTCAAAATGTATCCATCTTTACTCAGAACGACACCTGATCCAGTTCCCGCATCATTTGGACCAGAGACAGACAAGGTGACCACTGATGGTAAAGCTTTAGCGGCAGCAGCGGTGACCCAGTTTACATCTGCATTGTTGTTGACAACTATTTGTTCGGTTGAACCAAAACTCGGCAAATTTCCAGTCACCGCGTAAGCACCAAAACCTGCTCCGATTACTGGCCCTAAAACTGCGGCAATCAGCAGCGCTAAGTTGGTAGTTGTTTTTTGCTTTGGTTGTTCCTTGCTTACTGCTGGAGCAGGTAAATTCACCTGTTGCCCTAAGAACTGTGTGTTGTAATGCTTTTTGTTTTCTGACATCTGCTCAACTTCCTTACTCGAGTCCTGGATAGAACCTAAGTATTCAACTTCATAAGTTTATGAAATTGGGCTGGGAATTATCTGAAAGTCAGCAACCCCATCGATTTGGGCTGAAACAAGGCTGGTCTACCAACTTCGGTCTATGCCTCAACACAGGAGATCTAATGATTGACACGGTTACCGGGAAGGCATTCACTTGGATATTTGGCTTCACGATCCTCCAGTCACTCAAACCTTTGAAACGGTATTCGATGGTAAAACTAACCACCAGATTTACCTGGAAGCCTCCGGGGTTCTGCGCGAGCCAATCGAAACGTGAACTGGTTGCTGTCTCTCCGGAGTAACTCCACTTGAACGAAACCGGTTGAAATCTAACCTCGCAGGGAAGATTGAGCAGCGAGTCTTTTTGCAGCTCAGCTTTAGCAGTGTTGCTAAATGTCAACATTGTGCTAACCGGAACAGTGCGGCTTGGACTTACCAGGATTCGAGGCTGAAGTGGCCTGAAGTTTCTTAGCGCCTGGGTTATCTTGGTCTGAGCAGGTTTACCAACATTGACTATCGTTATCGGTTCGCCAGGTGGATATAAGCTCCAGCAACCGGTATGACCGGAGCTGAGTAAGTCATATGCTAAATCGCTGGGTAAGCCATTTGGATAGACCAAGCATTTGGGAGCAGATTGATTGGAATTTAGGACCAGAGTAAGTGAGCCATTTGTTCCTCGAACCAAATAAGAATTTGAGACACAAAGAATTAGTTCCCTAGAATTGCTGATCCCCGAAACTGAAGTTACTGTTTGGTTGAATGCGGTCGGGCAACTCTGGGTATGAAGCAGGCCGATTACCAAAGTCGCTTCAATCAACATTTGAATAGCCTAGGTTGGGAGACGAAATTGGCTGCCTCTTGTCCACAACCTCTGCCCAAAAGAAAAAAGTCCCGAGTTTTCGGGACTTCGTTCTTGGTTGCGGGGGCAGGATTTGAACCTACGACCTCCGGGTTATGAGCCCGGCGAGCTACCGAACTGCTCCACCCCGCGGCGAACCTTCAGTCTAACAGAAAAGCGATTACTTTTTGCTGGCTGCTAAAGCTGCCTCGATCGCAGCCTTGAGCTTTGCATCGGCTTTGCCATAGGCAGCCCAATCCCCAGACCTCAGCGCAGCTTCACGATCGATCATCGCTTGCTTGGCATCAGCAAGAGCTTTGGCTAACTTCTGTGCGCTAGTCAGACCTGGCTGTTCTGGAGTGTTAGTTCCCCCAGAGCCACCGAAGAGGGCATTCAGTGCGGCATCTAAGTTATCTTCAAATGCGATCTTGTCACCGAAGGCTACCAGCACCTTTTTCAATAGTGGAAATGAGGTTTCACCAGTTGACTGAATATAGACCGGCTGAACATAAAGCAATCCTCCACCGATAGGCAAAGTAAGCAGGTTACCATTTAGCACCGTTGTCGACCCTTGTCTAAGAATGTTCAGTAACTTGGAAACTTCGCTGTCGGAGTTGAAATTGTTTTGAACTTGACCAGGTCCTGGCACAATGGTTGTTCTTGGCAGGGTAAGCAACCTAAGTTTTCCATAATGCTCGGAGACCTTACCATCTACTGATCCTGCATCCGAATCAGCCACCAGGTAACCGGTCAAGACATTTCGACTCGAATCACCGGTTGATCTTGGAATGAAGGTGGAATAGATCGAGAAGGAAGGTTTAGCCTGCTTTGGTGCTTGCAAAGTTAGGTAGTAAGGAGGTTGCAATGCCGAACCACCGTTGCCACCATCGACCGGGTCATTAGGAATCATCCAAGCATCCTGCTGCGAGTAAAATGCACCGGAATCACTGACGTGGTATTGACCTAAGATACCGCGCTGCATCTTGAATAGATCAGCGGGATAGCGGATATGCGAAAGTAGTGCTCCACTCATCTTGGAAACTGGTTTTACAGTTCCAGGGAAGATTTTCATCCAAGTTTTGAGAACTGGATCTTTATCATCCCAGGCATACAACTTGACTGAGCCGTCGTATGCATCGACTGTTGCCTTCACCGAGTTGCGTATGTAATTGATGTCACCTTTAGATGAGCGGTAAGTCGTTGAGCTATCTGCGGTTGTCTCGGATAGGTTTTCAGCTCTCGAATATGGGTAGTTGGCTGAAGTGGTGTAACCGTCAACAATCCAAACCACTCGAGAATCAACAATTGCTGGATACATGTCGTTGTCCAGAGTTAGATAAGGTGCAACTTGGGCAACTCTAACTCTCGGGCTTCTATCGTAAAGAATCTGCGAACTGTCGGTGACTGCATCAGATAACAAAATCTGCTCACTTTGGAACTTAAGCGCATATGAGAGTCGACTAAAGATGCTATTCAGCTTCGGCCCACCGTTACCACTGAAGGTGGTCATGGTTTGCTGATCTTCCGAGGTGTTCTTTGAGCTTGCTGGATAATCTAGCTCTCTTTCAGAGGCACCTTTAGGAGCACCGACGATTGAATACTCCGGTGATTTTTCACCAAAGTAAATTCTTGGCTCATATTTACCTAGAGCTCCAGCCGATGGAATTCCAGCTTGGAGGAAAACCGGTTGCCCATCTGGCGAACGTTGGTTACCGTAGGCAGCCACTAAACCGTAGCCGTGGGTGTAAACAATGACGTTGTTATACCAAGACTGCGATGCGCCAAGACCGGATTGGTTTAGTTCACGAACAGCGAGAACCGTGTCTTGAGTTTTACCGTTGATGGTGTATCGGTCGACGTCCAGATGATTCACAAAGTTGTAATACTGGCGATACTGTTCCAACTGCCTAAAGGAAGCGCTAACCAGGTTCGGATCAATGATACGAATCTGTGCCGCGGTCTGGGCGTCTTTCTTTAGCGCTTCGGCAGTAGCGGTGGTCTTTGCGTCATAGGAAATAACCTCAACTTTATCTAAGCCATAAGCAAGTCTGGTGGCCTCGATGTTTCGCTTAATAAATTCAGCTTCCAAAGTTCTTTCGTTTGGAACTACCTGAAATGTTTGCACTAGGCCAGGCCAAACACCGCCTAATAAAATCGAACAGACCAACATCAGACCGGTGCCTAGAATTGCCAAACGCCACTTGGATAAAACCGCAACAGCGAGATACAAAACTGCTACTACAAAACCAATTGCTGTGAGAATTTGAGCAGCCGGAATAGCTGCATTCACATCAGAGTATGTCGCACCAGTGTATAAACCACTTGCGCTGGTCATAGTCTCGAACTGACCTATCCAAATACTTAAAGCCAGAGCAACCATGGTTAGCGCTGCCAATACCGCTACCTGAATTCTGGCAGCTCTACTAAAAGTGGACTTTCGTCCATTGAATTTTATTCCGCCATAAACAAGGTGGATTATCAGTGTTGGGATCAAGGTAAAGACCATGACCATCATCAAGAAACCAATTAGTTCAACATAGAACGGAAGGTCAAACATATAAAAACCAACATCGAGTTTGAATTGAGGGTCCAATACCCCGGTATAACTGTGGTTGATAAACATCAGGGCTTTGTCCCAGTTACCGGTCTGCCCAATTCCGAAAAAGATACCAAGAATAAGCGGAACGGCAACAAAGATGCGCTTTCTCACTTTGTCCAAAATGTTGCGGTATTCACCTAAATCTCTGCCGAAGAATTCGTTGCTAGTGGCATATACCGGCCTGAATCTCCAGGCGATAAAGAGGTTAAGCCAAACCATGACTGCAGCTATTAGTGCCGCAAAAATGAATGTCCAGACTTGAGCCCAGATCTGAGTGGTGAATACGCTCAGGTAACCCAACTGATCGAACCATAAAACATCGGTGTATACACCTGAGATAGCGGTAAGAATTATGGCTAATAAAACCACTATTCCGATAGAGATTACCAGCGGTGCGCGCTTACGGGCATTCTTGACGGATGAGTTTGACATGGTTTCCTTCTTTATTTGGTGCAGGTTGGTAACGAAGCTTGATTTCCTTCACGGATCGCTTTCAAAGCGTTTAGAGAATCTTTGAGGTTGGCCACCTTGATAACTTGCAAACCATCTGGAATATTTCCAACGACGTCTTCACAATTCACACTTGGTGCCAAGAAATATTTTGCTCCAGCCCGCAGCGCGCCATACATCTTTGACTTGATGCCTCCAATTGCCCCGATGGTGCCATCTGGATCCACAGTCCCAGTGCCAGCAATTTTATTTCCACCGGTGAGTGAACCAGGAGTGAGTTTGTCATAAATAGCTAGGGCAAAAATTTGGCCTCCGCTTGGACCACTCACCGATTGCAGCAGTATGTCAATCTTAAAAGGAAACTCGGGAACCGAAGCCACATACATGCCTACCCGCCATTTCCCGTCAGATAGCTTAGGCAAAATCGAGACTGTTCGATGGGATCCGTTTCTAACAATCTCAAAGACAACTGGTGTCTTTCCCTTTGATGCTTCAACCATGGAACGAACCTGGTCCAGACCAATAGCCTTCTCGCCATTTACCGTGAGAACTGTGTCCCCAGCAAACAATTTTCCAGTAGCTGGAGCATTCTTAGTAATGGCAGTTACCTTTACTTCTGTTGTGTAAGGAATGCCGAGCAACTTTAGTGCAGCCGCCTTCGCATTGGCCTGAGAGTCCAACATCATCACTTGAGCCTGCTGCTCAACTTGAGAGCTATCAACATTGGGAGGATAAATCGAGTCATATTCAACTCGGGTAAGACTTGGGTCCAGATATGACATGGCTACATCTAGCCAAGAAGCTCGGTTTGGAGCAGTTTGACCAAAAGTAATGGTCAGAAGATCAAGGTCTCCGTCGGTTGGAAAAGATTCTTTGTTAGTTATCTTGATGATTGGCACTCCCCTTGATGTGGAAAGTACGTTGTAAACGGGACCTGGTTTTTCAATCAAGTAACTGCTGGGCCAAAGAGCTGCTGCAGCCACCGAGCCAACAATCAAAAACCCAATCAAGCCCGAAATAATTTGGCGTAACT
Source organism: Micrococcales bacterium UBA2465 (assembly GCA_002342255.1). Lineage (GTDB taxonomy): Bacteria > Actinomycetota > Actinomycetes > Actinomycetales > Microbacteriaceae > Rhodoluna. The sequence goes on along the minus strand of DDPP01000001.1, from coordinate 19,991 downwards.
TGGGTCTCTTGACGGACATGCTTTCAGAATCACTCATCGTTACTAGCCTAGGCGAGCCAGCGACCAAGGCAGGACCAGTTGCTGCCACGCTATTGGCGAACAAGTGGGCAAAGTGTTTATTTATTATGGAGAACGCCTTAGCGTTAAAACACTATGACGGAGTTTCCAGGACAAGAAGGCGATCAGCCAGATCCAGAAGAGCTCAGACGCATCTGGGAAGAAATGCTTAAACAAGGCTTTGATCCAGAGGCTCTGGCTGCTGCCGGAGGGTTTGATGGTTCAGCTGAATCATTACAAAGACTTTTTGAAAACATCAAAGGTGCTTTCCTCATCCCGAATCCACCAACCGATGGATCAGGAGTTAACTGGCAAGCCGCGGCTCACCAAGCTAAAGAGCTAGCCAAACAGGGTGCTCAAATTATTGATGAAGATGAGCGAAAAAAGATCAATGATGCTTATGGCATTGCCAATCTCTGGCTGAATGAGGCAACTGACATTTCTGAGCTTGGAGTCGAAGCTAAGTTGCTATCCAGAACACTTTGGGTAGACGATGCTCTCCCACTATTTAGAGTTTTGGCAGAACCGGTCGCCGACCGAATGAATCGCAGTTTAGGTGAGGCAATACAGCAGCAGTTGCCCGAAGAGTTTGCCGCTAGCCTAAAAGGTGCCAGCGAAATAATGCGCTCAGCTGGAGCGATGATGTTTGCCATGCAACTTGGAAGAGCTTTAGGCTCACTATCTAAAGAAGCCCTGACCGGAACTGAGATAGGTTTACCTATTTATCAAGAACAACGCCCTGCTTTTGTAATTCAAAACCTGACTGAATTCATCAAGTCGCTAGATTTGGGTCCAGACGAAGATCAGGCATACATATATGTGATGCTGCGTGAACTTGCTCACATCAGATTATTTAAGCATTCCAAGTGGCTTCGAGATAAAGTGGTGGCACAAATCAGAGAGTATGCTTCGGGGATAAGTTTTGACACTTCCAGAATGGAAGAACTCAGTGAACACTTCGATCCGCAGAATCCCTCGGAATTACAAGCTGCCTTAGAATCAGGCGCGTTCCTAGCCGAACGTTCTCCGAGCCAACAGATTGCTCTAAACATAATTGAAACCAACCTGGCTCTGATTGAAGGCTGGGTGGATGCCGTCACAGCAGAGGCGGCTAAACGACTACCAAAGAGCGAAGCGGTCAGAGAAGCAATCAGACGCAAGCGTGCCACTGGCGGACCTGCGGAACAGACCTTTCAGACCTTAGTTGGATTAGAACTCAGACCAAAACGAATGCGCGAAGCCTCAAGGCTCTGGCAAATCATCGGTGAAGCGGTTGGCAATGAAAAACGTGATGCCCTTTGGGATCACCCAGACTTCTTACCTACCGCAGTAGATATTGATAATCCAGAAAAATTCGTGGCCAAGGTGAAAAGTGACTTAGGCATCGGCGATGCCATGGATCAAGCTCTTCGAGATTTACTTGGAGATGTGTAAAACTTAGAAACATTTAGCAATTTAGTTTGAAAATAACTAGATGTTGCATCGAATAAATAAAGCTCTGCCATTGACTTGGATAGATCCGAACACACTTCAAATTGGTCTAGATAACAGCAGCCAAGTTTTTACCCAAATCTCAGTCGCTCAAGAAAAAATAATTGAGTCCCTCTATAGCGGAATACTCGAAGGACAAGAGCAGTCTTTGGATGAAGCACTCAAAATTGAATCTGGTAGCACTGCCAATCTCATCAAATTACTAGGCGGCTTGGTTTACTCAGCTCAAGAGCAAAAGTATGGTCCTTGGCATGAACTTGCATTTGCCGAACTAGCCAGGGCAAGCCTCGACTATGAGGTAAATGGCGAGATGGTGCTGGCCGAAAGGTGGCAACGAACAGTCCATCTGGATCAGTTGGATAAATCTGGACTACTGATGGCCAAAGCATTGTTGGCTGCTGGGGTTGGTAAAATCCTGAGCCACGATACCGGAGTAATCCTAAATACCGACCTCGGAGAGTTGGGGTATCCAGCTAATGAACTTGGCAAGTCAAGATTAGAGGTTGCTAATCAAATCTGTAATTCGCTCTCGCTTACTAAAGCCCAGCCAAATCGAATCAAGTCACTAGCCACTTCCGGATCAGATCAAAAAGTATCTTTCGCAGTTACGATTGGACACTTAGCTCTTTCACCGAGAACATATTCGCGTTGGCTGGCAAGGGATGTGAATCATTTAGCTATCAACTTTGAGTTATCCCGCGCTATGGTTTCGCCTATCGTGCGACCAGGGTTAACCGCCTGTTTGAACTGCTTCCAAGAGCAACTGGTTGACTCGGATAGTTCTTGGCCTATTGTTGCCAGCCAATTAGTCGATTTACCGAGAGTCAGAGATGACGTGTCTGGTTTGCTAACTTCTGTTGGACTGGCAGTTCGGTCAATTCTGCGAGATTTAGATGAACAAGCAGGGTTTCAATTTCGCGAACCACACGATGAATACTCGCTTGGCTACCAGGTTGAATACAGCTCAGGAAATATTTCGAGGCTAAAGTTTCACAAACATAAACTTTGCGCTTGTCAAGAATTTACTGAAAAAGACTGAGGTATCGACTGGGTGAATTCTGTCGGTTGAACTCAACGTCCTGTTTAGCCCAGGTAATAAATAGGTTGTCTTTAGCTCGAGTAACCGCAACATAGAACAGACGCTGTTCTTCAGCTAGTTCCCCTTCGGTTTTGGCAAAACTTATTGGAAGGTATCCTTCGCTAGCACCGATGATGAAAACATTTTTGTATTCCAACCCTTTGGCAGCATGAATGGTGCTTAGGGTCACACTCTCTTTGGTCGGTTCATGCTGTGAGCGTTGCCTTTCCTCAATTTCGGTGGCAAAGCTTTGTATAGTTGCGGCATCACCAAGTTCCTCGGCAATCTGCACAAAGTGATTCAGTGCTTCCCACTGATCTAACTTTCCGATCTCGGTTGGAGCTGCGCTCTGCCAACCCAAGGCTCGGACAATTGCCGTTACCGATTCGTATAGCGATTTGCCGCTGGGCATACTCGCTTCGGCACGCACCATACGAATCGCTGAAAGAATTTCTGGGCGATTAAAGTAACGCTGTCCGCCACGCACCTGAAACTCTAAACCAACATCAGCTAACGCACGCTCGATTAATTCGGATTGGCTGTTGATTCTATAGAGCACAGCTATTTGAGAGGCTTTGATGCCAGATTGAACTTGTTTCCTAACTTCTTTGGCTAGCCAGAGCGCTTCTTCAGTTTTAGTTGGAAAACTCAAAACCTCTGGAACTGTTCCGGATGGCCTGATCGCGGTGAGCGCATCCATGGACTGGTGGGCTCTTACTTTATTGGCAATACGAATAATCTCCGGATTGGATCGATAGTTATAGCTCAGCGAGACAACTGTGGCATCAGGATAGCGACCGGAGAAGTTTTCTAAATAGTTTGAAGTCGCACCGGTGAACGAGTAAATAGTTTGATTTGGGTCACCGACCACGCAGATGTCACTTCGATCCCCCAACCAGGTATCTAACAGGTCTTGTTGCAGTGGAGAAATGTCTTGATACTCGTCAACCGTCAAGAATCGATATTGCTGCTGAACCTGCGCCAATGCTCTAGGTTCGGCTCGCAGCATGCCCGAGCAAAGCAAAATTACATCTTCCCAGTCAAGCTGTTTAGCCTTAAGTTTCAGTGATTCATAGGCTTGTTGTATTTCCAGGTTCTTAGTTGCAGATAGTCCCGAGACCTGAGGGCGATTAGCCATGGCCTGTTCATACTGTTCCAAACTGAGCATTGAATATTTACGCCACTCAATTTCACTGGCTAAATCTCGAAGAGTATTCGGGTCCAATTTCATCTTCAAGCTTGCCGCAGCCGCTGCAAGATTTTTCGCTTTGGATTCTTGCACTCTAGGTGTATCTACTCCGTAAAGAGTTCTGAAGAAAAACTCCAGCTGCGCCAGAGCCGCTGAGTGAAATGTTTTGGCATTGGCCATGGGAACACCTAAGCCCCTAAGCCTTGCCCTAAGTTCACCAGCTGCTCGATTGGTATAGGTCAGCGCCAAGACTCGATTCTCGCTGAAGTCACCGCGGGCGATTCCATAGGCAATTCGGTGAGTAATAGTTCTGGTTTTACCAGTTCCAGCGCCAGCAAGAATAACCGTTGGACCGAGCAAGGATTGGGCAGCCTCGCGTTGCCGGTCATCTAAAGCTTCAAGAATCTGTTCTGCCTCTAACTGCATGATTAGTTTCCCTGAAGCTCAGTGGCGGTAGTTATCGGCTCACCTAACCAGTGTTCAATTAGCGCTCTGGCGATAGAAATTCTGGTGGGTAGTTGAATCTGCTTTGCCTCGGCTAAAAGTTCGCCACGAGTAAACCAGCGTAACTTTGCAATCTCAATACCATCGGCCTGAATATCTTCAGCAGAGTTCTCGGTTGAAACTTTTGCAGTGAAGGCCAGCATCAGTGAATAAGGATATGGCCAAGCCTGAGAGCCTAAATATTTTGGTTCTGAAACTTTTAGTCCAGATTCCTCGAGCATTTCTCTTTTCACGGCTGACTCTAGAGATTCTGCTGCTTCAACAAAACCAGCAAGCACCGACCAACGGTTGTCCTGCCAACTTCCTTGCGATCCCAAAAGTATTCGATCCTGATTATCAATAATGCTGACAATCACCGCAGCATCAGTTCTCGGAAAAAGTTCTCTCTCCTCTTTTATGCAGTATCTAGACCAACCACCTTGACGCATAATAGTGATCTCACCGCAAGCTGGACAAAACTGGTGAGTCTCATGCCAGTTATGAATAGCGATAGCCTGGGTGAGAATTGTTGCGTGGACTGGCTCAAGACCAGCCCCCGTTCTTCTAAGCTCCTGCCACATATCCCCATTTGGTTCCAATGCGGCGGCTGCATTATCGCTGAGCACGGAGAGCACTATTGGTGACCCTCGTTTCAACCCAGCGCCTTCAGCAGCGGTTCTACCTAAATAAACTCGATACTTTCCAGCGGTAGCTTCTTCGGTGCTGAAAAGTTTTAATTCTTGGCCAGCAAGAAGAGTTTTACCTCTATGCAAGACCACAATTTTTGTTTCAGGTTCGCTCCAGAGCGCATCGAACAGTTCAGCCCCGTCTCGGGAAACAGCATCACGGTCTAGTACCGACTGTGCCAACGGTAGATTCAACAAGCTGTTCATCACTTCGTTTCTGGGTAACCTCTGGGAATGCGTGGCGATAACAGGTTCAAGCAAATTTCGCTCTAACCTGAAATACATGGGTAAACCTTCCTTGATTTTAGCGGCGTTAGCCGCCGACGCTTTGCCGAATATGCGCTTTAGCCAGGTACAGGACATCAGTGACCCACAGGAGGAGCTAATCACTCAACTGCTAACTGGAGCTGATGGCGAATTTGTAATCTTCAAAAGCCCCAAGAGCAATAAGGCCCTAACCAGTTTAGGTTTCGAAATTAGGGCTCTTCGAGCTTTGAAGAAATTACATCTTCCTTTCAAAGTTCCCTCATTACTGGGTGAAACTTCGCCAACCGCTTTGTATAAAGCATTCGCCTTTGACTTCATTGCCGGTGATGCTATTGATTTGTCCAGGCTAAAGACCGATGACCTATTAGTCACTGCAATTGCCGAGACTCTGGCTCAAATACATTCCATCCCAGTCGATCTTGTAGTTGCTGCTGGCTTACCAGAATACGACCCTGCCCTTCGCAATCGAGAGAGAGTGGCAAGTTTTGATCGGGCGATGGAAACTGGAAGAATCCATCCGAGTTTGCTAGAGCGCTGGCAAAATGCTTTGCTGGATGTAAATTTGTTCCGCTATCAACCAACCACCGTTCACGGCGCGATGAATTCTTCCTCGCTTATGGCTCAAGGCAACAGCATTGTTGGGGTAAATAACTGGTCACAGCTCGCCGTTGACGATCCAGCTTTAGATTTGGCTGGTTTGTTTAGCGAATGCCAGGTAGAAATGGCAAATGCAATTTTCCTTGCCTATGAAGGTTTTATTCGAGCCGACAGAAACCTAAAGCAACGAGCAAACCTCTATTTCGAACTCAGCTATGCAAGCTATTTGCTTTGGGCTATGGAATCCGCAGACGAAAATCACATCAGTGAAGCCGAGAAACTAGTCACCGGTTTGCACTCTGACTTAGCACAAGGTTTGCTTCCTTCACTAGCACCAACTGAATTAGCTTCTAATGTTTCCGAGGTAGTGACCCCAATTTCTCAAGCGGCAAGCTTTACCAGCCCGATAAACATCGTCACCGAGCAAATAGAGGTAGTTGACCTCGAGCCGACGGCTAAGCCGGAAGAAGAAAACTAGATTTTTACCTCTGGCCAAACTTGGCGTAATCTAGTCAGTAACAGAAAGAAGCAACATGGAAGTTCGTATTGGCCTTCGGGACACCGGCAGAGAGCTCGCCTTTGAGTCAACTCAAAGCCCAGCCGAAGTTGAAAAAACTGTCTCGGAAGCGATCGCTACCGCAGCGACATTACTGAAACTTAGTGATGACAAAGGAAGAACGTTTATTGTTCCGGTTGCAGCTTTGGCTTATGTTGAGATCGGTGCAGATCAAGCCCGAAGAGTAGGATTCATCGCCTAATGGACATTTCACTTATTTTGGTATACGGAGCTTTCATCCTGATCTATGGTCTGATCCTTGGATTGATGGCACCTTACCTGCTAAGCGGCAAGGAAAACTTTGGAGTATTGCTAGCCCCAGCGTTAGCCCTAGTCTTTGGTTTTGCCGCTTGGACCATCATGATTTGGTTTGGACTGAAAACCAGCGATTACTGGATTTGGATGGTCACCATGTTGGGAATGCCTTTGGTGATGATTCTCGGAGTGCGTTTTATTAGAAGTAGAAGACTTAAAGCCGAAGTAGTAGCCTAAGCTGCCAAACCTATTTCTTCCATGCGCAACGAATGCGCTCCCGTCAATTCAGAAATAAGCGGTTCAAGCTTTGAGTATGCCTCAAGGTTTACTTGGTTCTCTTCCTCGACAGAAAGCAATTTTGTTTTTGGAATGTGAGCGAGCTTACGGTTGTCAAATGCTGCACGAAGTTCAAGCAGAACATCGCCCATAAGTCTTCTCCCCCAGAGAGCTAATCTAGAACCTAGCACTGGATCACTTTGCACTGCTTCAGTGAGAACTCGTTTCGCAAACTTTTCAAAAGCAGTATCCCTGAGTGCTCGTTGCACTTCAGACTGAAGTTCTTCGCTCAAACCTCCAGCAAGACGCGCATAAAAATCATCCAGTAAGCCAGAGGTTAAATAAACCTTGATTACCACTTCATACCAATCGAGCCCGGAAGTGTTGGAATGGAATATTGCAATTCGCTCTTTGAATGGATTCATCTGTTCTGCAGGATCCGCCCCAAGTTCAACTAATTTTTTTGATAGTTGACGATACTTATCAAAACTTCGAGCAGCTGCTTCACTTAGTTCGGCTTTGTATTGTGTGTTCGGTGAGTATTTCAAAGCTGCAGTGATAATTTCGAAATTTGATAATTGCAAATAGGCCAACTGACCCAAGAAAGCTTTTGGCTCTGGGGTGTATGGCTTAAGGTTTATCGCCTGGGTGTTCCTTGAAGTTTTCTCTTCGGTGCGTGGAGCAACCATAAGTTGCTTAGCAACCTTGCGAAAACGTTTCAGCCATTCGAACACCGAACAATCTTAACCCCCTTAGACTTGAACTAATAGAACAGGTAGACAATTCCTTGAATTTTAGTGATCTGGGTATTTCCCAAGACATTCTGGACGCCCTTGCTACTAAAGGCATCACCAGTCCCTTCCCAATCCAGGAAGAAGCGATTCCGGTTGCCCTAACCGGTTGCGACCTTATCGGACAGGCTAAAACCGGCACTGGTAAGACTCTGGGCTTTGGCTTGCCTATCCTGGAAAGGCTTGGTGCAAAGCCTGAACTTGGGGCTAAGGCGCTGATTGTGGTGCCAACCCGAGAACTTGCTGGCCAAGTGGCCGAAGATTTGGTTTTAGCTGCAAGCAATCGAGCCATAACCATAGCGGTAATCTACGGTGGTAAATCCTATGATGGTCAACTAGCCCAGATAGCTGCTGGGGCTCAACTTATCGTTGGAACTCCAGGTCGCTTGATTGATTTACATATACAGAAAAAACTTGATTTAGGCAAAATCGAAGTAATGGTCTTGGACGAAGCAGACAAGATGTTGGATCTTGGTTTTCTGCCAGATGTTGAAAAACTCTTCTCGTTTACCCCACCAACTAGGCAAACCATGCTCTTCTCGGCAACTATGCCTGGCGAGATAGTGTCCTTGGCCCGCAAGTATCAAAACAAACCTGTTCACATCAGAGTCAATGATCCAGATGAAGGTCACACCAAAGCCGATATCAAGCAGTTGATTTACCGAGCGCATGCATTAGATAAAGATGAAGTAGTTGCTCGTATCTTGCAGGCATCAGGTCGAGGTAAAACGGTCATCTTCACCAAAACCAAACGCCAAGCTGGAAGCCTGGCTGAAGAACTGATTCTTCGTGGCTTTAGCACCACAGCACTGCACGGTGATATGTCTCAAGAAGCTCGTGAGAGATCACTAGCTAATTTCCGTTCTGGTAAAAAAGAAATCTTGGTTGCCACTGAAGTAGCAGCTAGAGGTATAGATGTTGATGATGTCACCCACGTGATTAATTACACCATTCCAGAAGATGAGAAAGCTTACCTGCACCGCATCGGCAGAACCGGTCGAGCAGGTCGCACCGGTATCGCAGTTACATTCGTTGATTGGGAGGATTTGACCAGATGGTCTAACATCAACCAAGCGCTAGAACTAGACGTCCCAAATCCAATTGAAACTTACTCTTCATCTGAGCACCTGTTTACCGATTTGGATATTCCTTTAGGAACTAAAGGTCGGGTTGCTGGCGCACCAGCAGCAAAACCGGTTAGCAAGAAACCGCAAGGGAAACCTGGTAAGCCAGTAGAGCGCAAGTCTGAAGATAAAAAGAATTTAGATCGAAAACCAAGACAGCGAATTAGGCAATACAAAAAAGACTAGAACTGGTGATTTAGAGTCGGGGCTGTTCCAGTTCCAAATTCGAGAATCCTCTTGAGTTGGGAAAGCTCAGTTTTTCTTAGACCCAATGGGTTATCTCGTTTTACGGAAAGACCGTGGTAGTCGCTAGATCCGGTGGTTAGCAAATCAAATTCCTTGGCAAAGGCTTCTAACACTTCTCTAACAGTGCCGGGCACCTGTAAATGGTTAGTTTCAATGCCTAGCAATCCCGCTTCAGCCATTTGAATGTAATGATCTCTGGGGAAATTTGTTGGTTGTGGGTCCCCCTTAACGGTACCCACCAAGGGATGGGCTATTACGGGAACGCCGCCGGCAGCCCTGACCGCTCTTATTGCAACCAATACATCAGGAGCTACGTTTCTTACGTAGTGCTTGCTGAACTTGGAGAGAATTTCACTAGCAAAAATATCGGTGATAGATGGGGCGACACCAAGTTTGACCAGAGCAGCAGCTATGTCAGGTCTGCCAAGAGTCGAACCTTCCTTGGCTAGTGAAGAAACTAGCTCGAAAGTAAGTTCTGGGTAGTCTTCGCTTAGGTTTTCAATATATTTTTTTATTCGAGGAATTCTCGCATTGACGTTACTTTCTAGGATTTCTTGCAATTCGGGGTGACTTGGATCAGCCAAATATGCCAGCAGATGGATCCCAAACGGATTCCCGCCGAATCTACCTTCGGTAGTGATTTCAATGCCAGGGATGAAACTA
>DDPP01000001.1:6703-10192 GCA_002342255.1 Micrococcales bacterium UBA2465 | reverse complement strand
GATGAAACTAAGGCCAAATTCATTTGCCAGTTGGGCTGCCGTGGTCCAGCCATCGGCGCGATCATGGTCGGTAAGTGAAAATACGTCCAATCCTGCCTTTGCCACCATGGGTACAAGATCTTCGACAAGATCCGCCCCGTCGGAATTCTTGGAGTGGATGTGTAAATCTATCTGCATAAGTGATTTTCTTTCTCGAGCATTTACAGCCTATTCAACTAAAAGTGGCAGAATGAACTTATGAATAAAGATGCCTCTGAGAAACTAGCCGCCCGAAATTCAGCCAGAAGCCACAAGCCAACTGGTTCGAAATTTGTCAAATACATTGGCAGTAATTGGGCCGATAGCAAAGAACCAATGCCTACCCAGCACGAAGTTGCTCCTTTTGCTGCCAAGCGCAGAGCAACTGTTGCTAAAGCATTCCAGGGTCAGGTCATTGTTATAGCCGCCGGTGAAGCCAAGGCGAGATCGAACGACACAGAATACCGTTATCGTCCACACTCGGCTTTTGTGCACCTAACTGGTTGGGGATCGGCTTCTGTGCCAGGTTCTTATCTGGTTATCGATGCCAGAGGTAGAGCACCTAAATCAACTCTATACTTCAGAGAAACTGCCGGAAAGAACACTGACGAATTCTTTGCGAACTCAGCTATCGGTGAATTCTGGGTTGGCTCAAGGCCAAGTCTAAAATTTGTCCAAGCTCTTCTTGGCATCACAACCAAGTCTTTGACTAAATTTGAAGAAGACCTGAAGGCCATAGACAAAAAGCAAATTGTTGATTTGGAAAAGAGCGTCAAGCTTGTTGAATTTGTCTCTGAACTTCGCCTAATCAAAGACGAGTATGAAATAGCAGAAATGCAAAAATCTGTTAAGGCGACAATCAAGGGTTTCGAAAACGTTGTGAAGAACCTAAAGCATGCAACCAAACACCCTAGAGGTGAGCGCATTGTTGAAGCTGCTTTCTTTGCCAAAGCTAGATCCGACGGTAACGACTTGGGTTACGAAACAATTGCCGCTGCCGGAGAGCATGCTTGTACCCTGCATTGGATTATCAATGATGGTCCAGTAAAACCAGGCGACTTGCTGTTACTAGATGCCGGTGTCGAGGTCGATTCACTTTACACCGCAGACATAACGAGAACTCTTCCAATCAACGGCAAGTTCAGCAAAGTGCAAAAAGAGATTTATCTTGCAGTTCTCGAAGCTGCTGATGCAGTCTTTGCGATGGCAAAACCAGGTGTTACCTACTCTGAAATGCACAAGACAGCCATGCGTGTTATTGCTGAGAAGACTAGGAAGTGGGGCTTCTATCCAGGAACTGTTGAAGAGTCGTTGGATCCTGAGAACCAATGGCACCGTCGCTGGATGATTCACGGCACTGGTCACCACCTAGGGTTAGATGTGCACGACTGCGCTCAAGCTCGTCGTGAAATGTATCACGACCACGTGCTCGAAGNNGGCATCGGTGTTCGAATTGAAGACGATGTTTTGGTTACCAAAGATGGAGTGAAAAACCTATCTGGCAAGCTTCCTCGTAAACCTAAGGAAATTGAAGCTTGGATGAAAAAGCTAAGAGGCTAACTCTTAGTTTCTGCTCCACGCATAAATGCCTCTTGAACTGCAGCGGTTAGTTCACTTGGTACCAATACTTCATACTTGGCTGCCACAACTTGAGAAGTGCTGGAAAAAGATCTCTTATTCTTATCAACGCTAAATCGAATTACCTGCCAGAGCATACCTGCACCGGCACCGACAATGATGGCTGGAATTAGGGTGACCTGCATAGTGTTTTCTGCACTTGTCCCGAAGATTATGTAAAAGATCAGTCCAAACCAAGCTCCAATAATTGCTCCGTTTCCAGCAACTCTTGAATAATTTATTTTCCCTCGAACTCGCTCAACTGTAGTCAACTTGGTCCCAACGATAGCGATGGCATTGGCTGGGAAGTCGCCCCTGAGCACCTGCTCAACGAAGGAAACCGCCTGTGTATAGTTATTGAAATCTGCTACCGAAGTTCCATTGGGCAGGCTATTTGCAACATTAATCTTTAGGTTTTTTGCCATTGCTCTAGTCTGCCAGAGATAGCCTGTCTCGTCTAAGGTTAAGAGGTGAGTGCAACCAGAGTTTTCGTCGCCCGGCTAGCAGGCTGTGGTGTTTTCGACCCAGTTGGTGACCGGGTTGGTAAGGTCATCGATGTTCTTGTTGCCTACCGTACTTCTGGAGCTCCTAAGGCAACTGGAATGGTTGTCGAAATTGCTGGGCGAAGAAGAGTTTTTGTGCCAATAAGCAGAGTTACCTCAATAGTTCCTGGCCAAGTAATCACCAACGGCTTAATTGACCTTCGTCGTTTCACCCAGCGTGGCCAAGAGCAGAGAATTATTGCCGAAATACTGGGCAGAAAAGTTAATCTCAAAGATGGCTCCGGCAGTGCCACTATCGAAGATCTTTCGATTGAGGAAAATGATCGCAAAGAGTGGATCGTAAGCGACCTCTTTATTCGTCGTCCAAAGACTTCGGCAACACCGTTTACTAAAGGTCAAACACTTTTTGTTGAATGGTCGAATGTCACCGAAGACAACGAATCAGATGAAGTGCAATCAGCCGAACAGTTGATTGCAACTTACAGTGACATGCTTCCGGCAGACTTAGCTAGCGCTCTTATGGACCTGCCCGAAGAACGCATGATTGAGGTTGCCGAAGAGCTAGATGACGAGCGCCTAGCTGATGTTTTGGAAGAGCTTCCTGAAGACGAACAGATTGAGATTGTTCAGGATCTTGATGATGAACGTGCAGCTGAAGTTCTAGAACTTATGCAGCCGGATGACGCTGCCGACTTGATGCAAAATTTGCCAGAAGATCGTGCCGAAGCAATTCTTGAACTTATGGATGAGGAAGGCGCTGAAGATCTTCGTCGATTGATGTCTTTCGATGAATTTACTGCCGGTGGTTTGATGACTACTGAACCGGTTATCTGTTCAGCTGATTCAACTGTTGCCGAGGCGATGGCTTTGATTCGAAGAAAGGAAGTTGCACCAGCTCTAGCAGCTTCAGTTTTTGTGACCCTGCCACCTTATGAAACTGTTACCGGTCGTTATCTGGGTCTGGTTCATTTCCAGAGGTTGCTTCGTTACCCGCCACATGAGAGACTTGGTACGATTCTGGATACCGATGTTGAGCCGGTCAGTCCAGACACCCACATTTCTAAAATCCACCGAACCCTAGCCAACTACAACCTAGTTGCCTTACCGGTCGTCGACCACGAGAATCACCTAATCGGTGTGGTTACCGTGGACGACGTTTTGGACCACCTACTGCCAGATGACTGGAGAACTGAAGACGAAGGAGGTATCTGATGGCTAAGCCACGTCAGGATCTAGATACTCCTAAGCTCGGTAAACGCAAGCCAATAGTGCCTCGTCTTGACCGTGAACGCTTTGGTCGAGCATCAGAAGGATTTGCCAGAGCCCTCGGTACCGGAGGGTTCCTGATCGG
>DDPP01000001.1:0-6679 GCA_002342255.1 Micrococcales bacterium UBA2465 | reverse complement strand
ACCAACTTCACATTGCTTACCCTGCTTCTTTCCCTGCAGGCAAGCTATGCCGCTCCCCTGATTCTCTTAGCACAGAACCGACAGGACGACCGTGATCGGGTCAAGAGCGAGCAGGACAGACAGCGGGCAGAGCGGAACTTAGCCGATACTGAGTATTTGGCACGTGAGGTTGTGGCGTTGAGATTGGCAATGGAAGAGGTTGCCACCAAAGAGTTTGTTCGAGACGAACTACGTGATCTTCTTGAAGAACTGGTGAAAGAGCTTAAGGCTCAAAACAAAGCCACCGATAAGACGGAATGACTAATCTGCAGCAACGGGTAAATACAGCCCTAGCCAAAGTTATTGATCCTGAGCTGGGTCTACCGATTACTGAACTGGACATGGTTGGCACACTGACCGGCACTGAAACTAGTTTCACAATTGAAGTAAAGCTAACTGTCAGTCATTGCCCACAATCGGAGCTAATCCTTTCCAAGAGTCAAACTGTTCTGGATGAAGAATTTGGTGAAGGAGTTGGTTCAGTTGATCTTTCGGTGATGACCAAAGATGAGCTGAATAATCTCAAGCTCAAGCTTCGGGGATCCGAAAAAGTAAATCCGTTTGGACCTGGCAGTGCAACCAGAGTTATCTTGGTTGGTTCCGGCAAGGGTGGGGTGGGCAAGAGCACCGTAACCGTTAACCTGGCAGTAAGTATGGCCCAATCGGGTTTTAGTGTGGGACTAATTGATGCCGACATCTTTGGTTTCAGTATTACCAATCAGCTAGGAGTTACCGTTCGCCCAACTCGCCTTGATGACATGATGCTGCCGCCTATCGCTCATGGAGTCAAAGTAATCTCGATTGGGATGTTTCTTGAAGGCAATGAGCCGGTTTCTTGGCGAGGGCCTATGTTGCATAAAGCAATAGAACAATTCCTAACCGATGTTTACTGGGGTCAATTAGATTTTCTAATTATTGACATGCCGCCAGGCACCGGCGATGTTGCCATCTCTATTGGACAACTTTTACCAAATGCCAAAGCTTTGGTGCTAACCACAGCAGCTCAAGCTTCTGCTCTAGTGGCAGTTAGAAGTGGCTTGGCAGCCCATAAGGCAGGTCACGAAATAATCGGTGTGGTGGAGAACATGAGTTGGTTAGAAGATGCCAGCGGTTTCAAACAAGAGCTTTTTGGTTCTGGAGGTGGTGCTGAACTTGCCCAAGACTTATCGAAAGCTACCGGCTACCCAGTTGCCTTGCTCGCCCAGATTCCAATCAGCCAGGCTCTGGCGGAAAGCAGTAATGCTGGCAATCCCTTGGTCTTATCAGAAAAAACTGATGCGGCAACACTTGCCATCAAGGACTTAGCTGATTTCGTTGCCAATACTAAGTTGGATAAACAGGCTAGGGTTTTGCAGGTTAAACTGAACCAATGAGCGAACTAAAGATTGCAGAACTGGTAAAACATTTGGCTTCGAGCCCAAATAGAGTTGCCATCAACAATCCAAATACCGGCAATCTAATTTATGAACTCCCCCAGTTGAGTGCCGATCAGGTAAAGCAAGCCGTCGATAGTGCTCGTGAAGCTCAAGGAGTTTGGGGTAAGTCTTCTATTGACGAGCGCAAAGCTATCTTTTTGAAACTTCATGACTTGATTTTGGAAAACCAAAACGAATTGATGGACATCGTCCAGCTTGAAACCGGTAAAGCCAGGGCTCACGCCTTTGAAGAAGTTGCTGGCGGAACTGGTTCGGCCCGATACTTTGCCAAAATTGCCAAGAAAGCCCTAAAGCCTAAACACACAATTGCTGGGGTCCCTTTTCTAACCAAAACTTGGGTTAACCATGTCCCCGTGGGTGTAGTGGGTGTAATTACACCTTGGAATTACCCACTGGCTCTATGTTTGCTAGATGTTTTACCTGCACTGATTGCAGGGAACTCAGTGGTTCAGAAATCTGATAACCAAACCACTTTGACAGCTCTGGCTGCCCGAAGCCTGGCTATCAAAGCGGGCTTAGATCCAAAGCTCTGGACAGTTGTCGCAGGAGATGGTGCAGAAGTGGGCAATGCGATTACCGACAATGTTGACTATGTTGCTTTCACTGGAAGTGCTGCCACTGGAAGGCAAGTCGGTGCTCGAGCTGCCGCACGTTTAATTCCTTTCAGTTTGGAGCTTGGGGGCAAGAACCCACTTATAGTTCTTCCCTCTGCAGACTTAGGAAAAGCTGCCGACATTCTGATTGGTGGCGCTTTTGGCAGCGCTGGACAACTTTGTGTTTCAATTGAACGCGCCTATGTTCCAGCCGAACAAAAAGAGCGTTTTGAGGCTGTAATAAAGGAAAAGGTAAATAGCCTAAAACTTGGCACATCCAACGATTTCAACATCGACATTGGAACACTCACTGGCGCAAACCAACTAAAACGTGTTTCTGGTTTCATCGATGAAGCAGTTAGCCAAGGCGCAAAGGTTATTGCTGGTGGTCACCCGCTGCCAGAATTGGGTCCATACTTCTATGCACCAACAGTTCTAACTGAAGTAACTGATCAGATGAGATTACATAAGGATGAAGTTTTTGGGCCCCTGGTTACTGTTTATGGATATGAGTCAATTGATGAAGCAGTAGAAATGGCTAACCAGACCACTGAAGGCTTGAATGCAGCTGTCGTTGGAGATGTAAAGCAAGCCAAGCTAGTGGCTAAACGAATTATGGCTGGAACAGTGAACATAAACGAAGGTTTCCGTGCAACCTTTGCTTCGTTGGATACACCAATGGGTGGCATGAAGAATTCCGGTAACGGTAGACGAAATGGCATTCCTGGTCTGCTCAAATACACCGAAGCACAGGCAATCGGCATTCACCGTGGCTTATTGGAATTCCCAAGTCGTGGTTACCAATACAACAGGATGGCACCGATACTAAACCTGCTGGCAAAAATAATGAAGAAGCTCTAGGTCGATTCGATATCGTACGGTGGAGTTTCGCCAGGCTGAAGTTTTGGTTGAGCTTTAGTTTTCACCTGGTTGAGCTCAGAGTGATTTACCGGCGCATCTTCTTCTAAAAGCGCTTCTCTGATAATTCTTCGAGGGTCATATTGTCTTGGATCTAATTTCTTCCAATCTAAGTCCTCAAAACCTTCACCTAGTTCATTTTTCATCTGATCTTGAGCGTTATTGGCCATGGCTCTGAGCTTCTTGATGAACTGTGCAAGCGAACGAGAATACTGAGGTAAACGCTCAGGTCCCAAAATGAAAACTGCTAGAACCAGCAGAATTACAAACTTCTCGCTAGATAAACCAAACACTCCTCTAGGTTACCGCTTAGCCTGCCACCATCTCGGCCCGAACCCAGATATGCTCAATATCGAGATGGTAGACAAAATCAATAGTTGGAAATATACCGAAGATTTCCACCAAGAACCTGAGATTATTGCGCGCGCAAGAGCTCGTGCTGAGGAACTGGGCATCGAATCTGTCACCCCATCAGTAGGTTCGCATCTAGCGCTGCTGGTTAGTGCTTCTCAAGCCAAGGCGGTTGTTGAAGTTGGCACCGGAGCTGGTGTTTCCGGACTTTGGTTACTTTCTGGAAATCCAAACGTGATTTTGGCAAGCATCGAAACCGAAGGGGAATATCAAAGTCATGCAAAGTTTGCCTTCAATCAAGCCCAAATTCCAGCTTCAAGGCTTCGCCTAATCAATGGAAAGTCAGTAGAGGTGCTAACTAATCTTGCCGATGAAACCTATGATTTGGTTTTTCTGGATGGAGATAGAGAAACCTTAGGCGAACAAGTCGATCAAAGTCTTAGACTGCTGCGTCCCGGTGGAGTGTTAGCTGTTGCCCACGCGCTATGGCGCGATCGAGTGCCTGATCAAATGCTCAGGGATGACAACACTATGACTTACCGCACCATTCTGGAAACCATTACCAACATTGACCAATTCATCACTGTGTTATCTCCTGCAGGTGATGGCTTATTGTTAGCCAGCAAACGGGCTTAAATAAATAGACCACCTGAAATTCAGGTGGTCCAAGTCAGAGATTCCTAGCGCTTCTTGATTCCAGCTAGCACTTTCTTCAGCTGCTCAATTTCCTCGTCATTGACTGAGATCTGAAGACGGCCACCACCTTCGGCAGGGATGCGCAGAACGATAAGTCCGCGTGCTTCTCTTTCGGCTTCCATAGGTCCGTCGCCGGTGCGTGGCTTCATTGCTGCCATTGATAACTCCTTGATGCTTTTGCGCTGAACTTCTATTAAACCACGCCAAGCGAGGAATTTTTATGGTCTAGGGAAAACAGGCCCTATTTTTAGGCTAACCAGCTCCGCAGCGAGTTCTCACAGGCGTATATTTGCTCAATTTCAACTGCCTCATCATCCGCATGAGCCTTATTTGGATCTCCTGGGCCAAAGTTAACTGCTGGTATGCCAAGGGCAGAGAATCGAGCAACATCGGTCCAACCATACTTAGGCGCAGGCTCAGTGCCTGTTGCGGCAACAAACGCTGCCGCTTCAGCTAAATCCAAACCTGGCCTGGCTCCTTCAGCTACGTCGATGACGGAGAGCTCTGTTCCAGCAAAAAGCTCTCTTATATGATCTTCTGCATCCTGAGCCGACTTGCTTGGGGCAAAACGATAGTTGACCTCAATCGAAGCAAGATCTGGAATTACATTGCCGGCAATACCGGAGGACATAACCACTGCATTTAGGCTTTCACGATAAACCAAGCCATCAACTAAAACTTCAGCTGGCTGATATGAACTCAGAATCGAAAGAGGTTTGGATGCTTTATGGAGAGCGTTCTCACCCATCCATGGTCTTGCCGAATGCGCCTTGGTGCCGGAGAGAGTGAGCATAACTCTCATAGTTCCATTACAGCCACCCTCAACTCGAGCATTGCTGGGTTCGCAAAGGACAGCGAAGTTTCCAACTAGGAGTTCCGGATTAGTTCTAGAAATTCTGCCTAATCCGTTAAGAGTAGAGTCAACTTCTTCGTGATCGTAGAAGACCCAGGTGATGTCCACCTTTGGCGAAACTAATTCGGCGGCTAACTTCAGTTGAACGGCAGCTCCTGCTTTCATATCAACTGTTCCTCTGCCCCAGAGCATCTGCTTACCGTTTATTTCAATAAACTTGGTTGGCAGGTTATCGGCAACTGGCACGGTATCGATGTGGCCGGCAATAATTACTCGCTTATCTCTGCCCAGATTGGTCCTCGCAACAATCGCATCCCCCAGTCGAATTACTTCCAAATGGGCGTATTGCCTCAAGCTTTGTTCAATAATGTCAGCGAGCTCTTGTTCGCTACCTGATACTGAAAAGATATCGCAGATTACCTGGGTGATTTCCACCGAATCTTTTTTTAAGTCTAAAATCGTAGCCACCATACGAGCCTACTTGTAACCTTGGAGAGATGAATACTTCGACGCAAAACCTTGCCTGGGCTGCCGGTCTAGTTACCGAGGCTGCCGATGGCAAAATACTTGATGCCTGGTACCCAAGTCCCGCACTCGGTGCTGCTCCTGAAGGCGAAGCCAGCGTTCTCTTAGAACCCAACTATCAACAACTAATCGGATTTGACGCAAGAAGAAATGTTGAAGTGAAACCGATCAAACTGGAGATAAATTTAACTGAGCCAGTTTCTTCAACTCCAGATGCCTACCTAAGGCTTCACTTGCTGTCTCATTTACTAGTTAGACCAAATGGACTAAACCTAGAAAACTTGTTGGGTAACCTTCCAAATGTTGCATTCACCTCAATCGGTGCAATGACCATTTCGGATTATGAAAAACATTTGCCAACACTTAGAGCCTCAGGTGTAACCGTTCACTCCATCGATAAATTCCCAAGGCTGGTCGATTACGTAGTTCCAAAAGGGGTTCGAATTGCCGATGCCAACCGAGTTAGGCTTGGAGCTCATCTGTCTCCTGGCACCACAATCATGCATGAGGGTTTTGTCAACTTTAATGCCGGCACCCTGGGAATTGCCATGGTGGAAGGCAGAATTGCTCAAGGCGTAATTGTCGGGAATGGATCGGACATCGGCGGTGGCGCTTCCATCATGGGCACACTTTCTGGTGGGGGTAAAGAGAAAGTATCTATTGGTGAACGAGCACTGCTTGGGGCTAACGCGGGTATAGGAATCTCAATTGGTGATGACTCGGTGGTAGAAGCTGGATTGTATGTGACAGCGGGAACTAAAGTCACTCTAATTGAAGGTGCTTCAGAACGCACTGTCAAGGCAATTGAACTTAGTGGTCAACCCAATTTGTTATTTCGCAGAAACTCAGTCACTGGAAGAGTAGAAGTGATCCAACGTAATGGTGTGGGAATAACTTTGAATCCCCAATTACACTCTGGCACTTAGAGAACTAAGCAATGCCTCGGCATCGGTTACGCCTAGAACGAGTTTCTCAAACCGATGGTTCTTCAAAGTTAAGATGACTGCTTCCTGCGGCTTCTTCCATACTGAGAAAATCCATTGTTTGTTTTTGCGGTAGTTCCCATAAGCAAATACATATGGAATTGCCGAGCCACCTATTCGCAAACCGAGAATATTGAAATCAAGTTTGTCAGATTTTTCAACAGTCAAAATGTCTCCAAGCGGAATGACAAATCCTCTAGAAAATGAACCAATGGTTTCCCAGAAACTAAGCTCCACATGCAAGCTATCCGCAGATACGTAAACTTTAGCCACGAATCGAATCCC
>DDPP01000056.1:13698-16668 GCA_002342255.1 Micrococcales bacterium UBA2465 | reverse complement strand
AAAGAGACTGGCCTATATAAATATGAGCGAGAGATTGACTCCGCTCAACACTCTCACATTGAATCAGCAAATAAAGAGCTATTGAACTTTTGTGCTAACAACTATCTTGGTTTAGCCAATGATCAACGAGTTATTGATGCGGCTAAGCAGATTCTTGATGAACGAGGTTTTGGTTTAGCTTCAGTGAGATTTATCTGTGGCACGCAAGATATTCATAAGGAACTAGAAGCTGAGGTTTCTAAGTTTTTAGATACCGATGACACCATTTTGTTTAGTTCATGTTTTGATGCCAACGGTGGTGTATTCGAAGCACTGTTTGGTGAAGAAGATGCCATCATCAGCGATGAGCTAAATCATGCCAGCATCATCGATGGTATTCGGCTAAGTAAAGCTAAACGATTCCGCTATCTAAACCGTGACATGGCTGACCTGGAAAGATGCCTTCAGGAAGCTCAATCATCCAGAAACCGAATCATTGTTACAGATGGCATCTTTAGCATGGACGGTTATCTTGCTCCGTTGCAAGAGATTTGCAAATTAGCCGAGCAATACAATGCCATAGTCATGGTTGATGATTCTCATGCGGTTGGACTTGTGGGTAACCGAGGCGGGGGAACACCACAGCTAGCTGGTGTTTCACACCTGGTCGACATCTATACCGGCACCTTTGGTAAAGCACTAGGTGGAGCTGCCGGTGGCTATGTCTCTGGACGCCAAGAGATCATTGAGTATTTGAGACAGAAGGCAAGACCTTATTTGTTCTCTAATTCGCTAGCGCCAAGCATCATTGCTGGTTCCATGGCAGCCATCAGAATCGCCGGTGGTGATGAAGGCGTTCAGCTTAGAGACAAGTTGCATGCTAACGCCCAGTTGTTTAGAAAGCTGATGACTGATGATGGTTTCGATCTTCTGCAAGGTGAACATCCAATCATTCCGGTTATGTTTGGTGATGCCCAGCTAGCCGGCAAGGTTGCCAATGAAATGTTCAACAACGGTGTTTATGTGACAGCATTTAGTTTCCCGGTTGTGCCAAGAGGTAAGGCAAGAATTAGAGTGCAGTTATCTGCATCTCATTCAACCAAAGACATTGAGAAATGTGTTCAAGCATTTATCGATTCAAGAGCAAAGGCTGTGTAATGACTGAGAAAGTAAAAGGTCCGAAAAGTTATTTTCCCTCAATTGAAGCAAAATATGGAAAGCCAATAGATTACTGGATGAAATTACTCAAAAAGCAAAAAGGTTTGAAACACATGGAGCTGGTTGAGTTTTTGAAGACAGAACACGGAATGGGCCACGGGCATGCCAACGCCATAGTTATGGTTTTCAGAGCGGAGAACGAAAAATGAAATTTCTAAAAAAGATTAAACCTGGCACGTGGGTAACAGCAGCGATTCTAGCTTTCGTCCTTGCTGTTGCATCTGTTCTTATTGTTCCTAATTGGTTAGCTCAGCAAAAACAAGATCAACTAAATAGTGCAGAAGCAACAATTGGTTTATATAACAACCACGATGTCAACCGCAAACTAAATGAACGTGTTGAGATCGCGATCAGGTTAAACCTCAAAGACACCACTACTGGCAAGTATCCAATTCAGTTGGAAGGTAGAGGTGCCGGTGCTTGGCAAGTCATCAAGTCTTATACCGCCACTAAGCCAGATAATACCGTAGTGTTTAGAGTTCACCCAGGCAGACTCGGTGACATAATCTATCGGGCAGAGATCAAGACCAAGAATGGCATAGTAACAACCAACGAGCTAACCCTGCATATCTCCAAATAGACTTGCCTAATGGCAATGAAAATAACCGTAATTGGGCTTGGATATCTTGGCGCTACTCACGCTGTTGCAATGAGCAAAACCGGTCACCAGGTTATTGGTCTTGAGAAAAATCCAGCAAAGCTAGAGTCACTGAAGCAAGGTAAAGCCGGTTTCTTTGAACCTGGTTTAGATGAAGCTCTGGCAGTTGAAATCGCATCAGGTCGACTAACTTTTCAGGCTGACCATGATGAAAATTCAGCAGCCGCGGATCTGCATTTCATTTGTGTTGGCACACCGCAAACCAAAGACTCACTTGCTGCTGACACCAGTTACCTTTTCTCTGCCATTGAAGACTTAGCTCCACATCTAAAACCTGAATCAGTTGTAGTTGGTAAATCGACAGTTCCAGTGGGAACGGCAGCAGCACTGCATTCCAGGCTTGCCGAACTAACTGGTTTCGAACCGCACCTTGCCTGGAATCCAGAGTTCCTAAGAGAAGGAACTGCATTAGAAGATTCCCTTCGTCCTGATCGCTTAGTGGTGGGCGTCAACGATGAAAGATCCGAAGCTGCACTTCGAGAAGTATTTGCACCGATGATTGCGTCCGGTATTCCATTTCTGGTTGTTGATATTCCAACCGCAGAGTTAGTAAAAGCAGCAGCTAATGCTTTCTTAGCCACCAAGATCAGCTTTATCAATGCCATGGCAGAAATCGCTGAAGTCGCTGGAGCTGATGCATCACAGTTAGCCGAGGCTATTGGTTACGACGAAAGAATTGGAAATAAGTTTCTAAGAAACGGTGTTGGTTTTGGTGGGGGATGTCTTCCTAAAGATATCCGTGCATTGATGGCAAGAGCTGAAGAACTTGGTGTTGGCCAATCGGTTGCCTACCTAAAAGAAATCGACAACATAAATCTGCGCAGGAGAGAACGAGTTGTTGCGATGCTTGAAGCAGAACTTGGCAACCTGAGCAAGAAACGTATTTTAGTTTTGGGTGCCGCCTTCAAACCAGACAGTGATGATGTCAGGGATTCTCCAGCTCTAGGTATTGCCATGCTTGCATATGCTAAAGGCGCTGAAGTTGTAATTCATGATCCAGTTGCACTACCAGGAGTTTCACTAAAGCATCCAGAACTTATTGCTGAGCAAGATCTAGTAAAAGCATTCAGTGATGTTGAAGCAGTTGTTTTAGCAACTGAGTGGAGGGAGTATCG
>DDPP01000056.1:0-13643 GCA_002342255.1 Micrococcales bacterium UBA2465 | reverse complement strand
GCTTTGGGTAAAAACGTCAAAGGCAATAAGTGAAAAACGTAAATCATTTCATCAATGGAAAACTTGTTGCCAATTCTTCAGAACGAGTCGGCCAGGTGTTCAACCCAGCAACCGGACAGGTAACTGCCCATGTTGGTTTGGCAGAAGTTTTAGATGCCAAGGCTGCTATCAAGGCAGCCAGTGATGCTTTCCCAAATTGGCGAGACACCTCACTGGCTAAACGCACTCAGATCATGTTTAGCTTCAGAGAAATCTTGAATGCAAAAAAAGAAGAATTAGCAGCAATCATCACCGCAGAACACGGTAAGACTATGCCTGATGCTTTGGGTGAAGTTACCAGAGGCCTAGAGGTTGTTGAATTTGCTACCGGGCTAGCCCATCTGCTTAAAGGTAATTACAGCGAAGCAGTTTCTACTGGCATCGATGTTTATTCAATTAGGCAACCGCTGGGAGTAGTTGGGATTATTAGCCCATTCAATTTCCCAGCCATGGTGCCAATGTGGTTCTTCCCTATCGCTATTGCCAGCGGTAACACGGTTGTTCTAAAGCCTTCCGAGAAGAATCCTTCGGCTTCACTCTGGATTGCAGAGCAGCTAAAAGCTGCAGGGTTACCTGACGGCGTTTTCAATGTCCTGCAGGGAGACAAAGTTGCCGTTGATGAATTACTTACCAACCCTGATGTGCAGTCAATAAGTTTTGTTGGTTCAACACCTATTGCTAAGTATGTTTACCAAACCGGAACTGCTGCTGGTAAAAGAGTTCAGGCTTTAGGTGGAGCTAAGAACCACATGTTGGTTTTGCCAGATGCCGATTTAGATCTTGTTGCTGATTCAGCTATCAACGCTGGTTTTGGTTCGGCTGGTGAAAGATGCATGGCTATATCTGTTGTAGTTGCTGTTGAGCCGATTGCTGATGCTTTGATTGCAAAAATCGCAGAACGCATGAAGGGCTTGAAAGTCGGTGATGGCACCAGAGCATGTGATATGGGTCCACTGATCACTAAAGAACACCGAGATAAAGTTGCAAGCTATATTGACCAGGCTATTGCTGATTCAGCAGAAGTAGTGGTTGATGGCAGAGGGGTAACTGTTGATGGCGATGCAAATGGTTTCTGGTTAGGCCCAACACTGATTGATAAAGTTCCAACTACTTCGAAGGTCTATCAGGATGAAATCTTTGGTCCGGTACTGTCAGTAGTTAGAGTAAACAGTTATCAAGAAGGTGTTGATTTGATCAATGCTGCAGATTATGGAAATGGCACTGCAATTTTCACAAATGATGGTGGAGCGGCTAGAAGATTCCAAAATGAAATTGAAGTTGGCATGATCGGTATCAACGTACCAATCCCAGTTCCTGTTTCTTATTACTCTTTCGGCGGTCTAAAGCACTCACTGTTTGGTGACACTAAAGCCCACGGAGTTCAAGGTTTTAATTTCTTCACTAAAGAAAAGACGATTACCAGTCGTTGGTTAGATCCAAGTCACGGTGGAATCAACCTAGGCTTCCCACAGAACTAGTTGGTTTTACCGTAGTCGCCGACTTTGTAATAACGGACGTAGTCGATGGCTAGTTGAGTTTTTCTCAAACCACTTTCAATCCGACCACCGTAGTTACCACCCATTGCTAGGTTGAAGATCAAATACATCTTAGGGTCTTGACCCTGAGCGTTTGGTCCGAACGGCCAATAGGTAAGTTGAGTGTCTTTCTTTGAAACTTTGTAACTTTGCTTACCGTCAATATAAAAAGTCATTTCGTTAGGTAACCAGAGCAAACCATAGGTGTGATAGTCAGCTGAGTATTCAGTTGGGCTGATTGTTGCTCCAGATTTGTAATCATGCACACCACTTGAGTTTGCGTAGTGAATAGCTGAAGTGGATCGGTTAGCAACGTTACCGGCGTATTCCATGATGTCGATCTCGCCACAGGCTGGCCAACGAATAGTGTCAATGTTCGAACCTAAGAGCCAGAAGGCTGGCCAGGACCCACCACCGACAGGCATCTTCATTCTTGATTCAAAGTAACCGTAGGTGAAATCACGTTTACCCAATGAGGTGAACTTTCCACTAGTCCAGGTCTTATTTGAAACACAGTTGGCATCCCCAGTAGGTGTAGTTGCGGTGATGATCATGGACGAACCATCTTGTTTCAGAGCACAGGCAGCATAGGATTCAGATTCACTATTACCCCAACCACAGCCAGCAGCCGTGCCACAACCATCACCGGTGGTGATGTTCCAGTCAGCCGCGCTAGGCCCAGATCCTTCAGCCTGGTTGAATTCGTCGGACCAGAGCAGGGTTGGGTTCAAAGATGCCAGCGGGGCGCTGATACTTATGGTTTTGGTTTCTGGAGCAGCTGGCCCATAGGTGTCGTCACCATCGTTACTGGCGATAATCACACACTCTCCGATTGCAATGGCGTGAACATAAGATTCGTCGACTATTGAACACTGGTTTGGAGTTGTGGTGCTGAACACTGTGGTTCCACCGCTAGGCAGGGCAAAAAGTAGTTGATCGCTGTCACCAAGGGTCATGTCCTTTGGCTGGCCAAAGAAGATTGAGTTGTATTGCAGAAGCTTCTTTGTTTTACCGGTGATAGTCGAGGTGCCAACAATCTTGGTCCCCTTATAGGAAGTGATCTTGAAGGTGTAATTGCGATTGTTGACTAGTGCGCCAAAGGTGTAGCTATAGGTGGAAGGAGTTACCGTTTTGGTCTTCTTAGTTTTGCCGTAAATGGCATTCAACTCGATTTTGGTGACTTTGCCAGCAGCATATTTAGTCCAAGAAAGTTTTACTGTTGATGTGGAGGTTGAAACAACTTTGAAGTTTGGCACCGGAGCTGCCGCTTCAGCGGAAAGGTTCGTACCAATCAGCATAAATATTGCTGTCAGTGCAGCAAGAAGCGATTTCATTGAACTATTGCGCAAAATAGGGCCTTTCAAAGCTCAGCGTTGCGCACACAACCTGGATATTCATAGTCTAACTAACCCAATAGGCAATTCTTTGGAATACTTGATTTCACGGGGAATTAGAGGGGTTGCAATGGATTCAGTTTCACAAACTGTTGAAACTATTCGAAGGAAGATAAGCCTTGGCGGTCTTCCTAGATTGCGTCGCCTGTCTTGGTGGCGATCTAAAGCATGGGGACTAACCCTGAGCATTTTTACTGCAGGGCTGACCAGTTTCAAAGGCAAAACTCAAATAGAGCTGTTTAGGAAAGTAAAACTACCTGAAGGTCCATTGATTGTTGTTGCCAATCATGCTTCGCATATTGATTCCGTTGCCTTAGTAACCATGATTGGTAGATCTAGGCCGGTATTGGTGGTTGCAGCTGCCGATTACTGGCTCACCGATAAGGCTAGTGAAATTATTGCTAGAACCTCGATTGGGATTTGGCCGATCAGAAGAGGTAGTGATGAAGCTTTTGAAGATTTGATGGCTGCAGCTGACTTGGTGAAACAAGGAGTTGTTTTAGTGATTTTCCCTGAAGGCGGAAGATCTGATGATGGAGAAGTAGGATCTTTCCACAGCGGTGCATTCAGGTTGGCTCAGGCGACCGGGGCAACTGTATTACCGGTTGCTGTAGTTGGTTCCACAGAAGTTCTGCCGAGAAAAGCAATCAGTGCAAAACATAAGCCAATCAACTTACGTATTGGTGAACCAAGAAAAATCTCCGACATTGCTGCAGATACCAAAGCTGTTGAAACAGAAGTTCGAGAACTGAAGTCCAACGCAGTAATTAATGCTCCGGGATTTGGTTATGCAAGGGTAAGGAAAATAGCGTTCGGCTGGGTTGGTCTTCTGGTGGTTTTCTTTTGGGCTATTGGCGAGGGAATTTTTTGGCCCTTGGTTGCGGAGATGCCACTATTACTTCTGGTAGTCACAGTTGGATTTCGTTGGCGGGGAGCGCTACTAATTTCAGTTTCAGCCCTAGGTTCTATCTTGGGAGTATTGATCACCTGGTGGTTGGTTTCCAACGGTTACCACCCGCCATCGCCTTTGACCACTGAAAACATGTTTGATTACGCAAGAGCTCAACTAATTGATAGCCCCGACACCGCTTTTTGGGATCAGATGTG
Organism: Micrococcales bacterium UBA2465; assembly: GCA_002342255.1. Classification (GTDB taxonomy): domain Bacteria; phylum Actinomycetota; class Actinomycetes; order Actinomycetales; family Microbacteriaceae; genus Rhodoluna. The sequence continues at coordinate 9,568 of DDPP01000056.1, read as the reverse complement.
GAATGGCATTCCGGTGAAGGTTTATGCTCACGAGGCAGGAGCTCTGCATCTTTCTTTCATGGCAGTTCTGCAATCATTGCTACCACGAGTGTTGCGAATATTCATTCTCGGTGCCGGTGGTTGGTTACTTGGCACAACTTTGGCTAAGTGGTTGAAACCAAACTTAGGTTTAGTGCAAACCGTTAGTTTGATTGCATTTCCTTTTGGCTTAGCTCAGTCCATTTGGTTCTGGACATACTTCAGGGGGTTCTGATGAGTAGGGCAGCTATCGCACTGGGTCGGGTTAGTTTCCGAGCAAGTTTTTTCTTTTTGGCTTTTGCTCTGTTTGAATATCCTGCATTGCATTCTGGAACGTTTGGTTTTACACCGATTATTCCAACGGCATTTTTGATGTGTGTGAACCTGATTATGCTTTTGGTTTGTTTAGCAGTAACAGTTGCAGCTACTCTGGCAAGTTTGAAACCTTTCTTCTTCTCTTGGCGAGCTTTTGCCGGCTGGATATTTACTTTGTCTGCTGCTTTTGCTGGATTTGGAACATGCATAGGTGTCCTAGTCCAAGGTTAGGCTAGTGCTGTGAAATCGCTATATTCGCTAAAACCTTGGCTGACTCGAACACTCAAGCCAATATTGAAGATTTCACTGCGATTAAATATCTCTCCGGATTTCTATTCCTTGCTCAATGTTGGATTTGGAATACTAGCCGGTTTTGCAGTCACCTGGTTGAATTATTGGCTGGTCCTGATTTTTGTAATACTACGGTTAGCCTGTGCAAATCTAGATGGCGCTCTCGCCAGGGCTAAAGCTGCTCTAAACAATAGTGATATTCCAAAGTCAGGCTTCACTAAAAATGAAATTGGTGATCGGCTTGCCGATTTCGGAATGCTCAGCGGCCTGATTTTTCTAAGTCACCCAAACCATGCAGCCACTGTCGCTCTTGCAGTTGTTTTAGCAGCCACACCAACTTTCATTTCGCTAATTGGGGTAAGAAGAGGGTTGGCAAGGATGAATGGTGGACCGTTCGGTAAAACCGAGCGTTGTTTTGCTGTGGTAGTGATTGTTGGGTTGGCTAACCTAACCGGCCAGACCGAGAATTGTGTTTATTTTGGGGCACTGGTGATTCTGCTTGGATCGCTGATTACCGCTTGGGTTAGATACCTAAAAATGGTTCGAGCATGAAAATAACACCGCTATTTTTGTCAACCGCAGGCTTTGCCGGATTGCTTTTGACTGTCACCTGGTTCTTACTTAGAGCTGCCAAGAAGCCGTTACTTTGGCAACGCTGGAATACCTGGTTGGCGATAGCTTTACTATTTGGCTTTAGCTATCTAGTAAATGGATTCACCTTTAGAGCTTTGGTGTTGATTATCGGCATGATCATGCTTTATGAATTTTGTCGGCTGATGGATTTCTATGACTCAATCACAGCAATCGTAATGCTGGTGGTCTGGCAACATTTCTTTGAAGGCTTCTTGGGTTTTAGTCCTGCAAGTGTCGACATCGCAGTCTTAGTTGTAGCGGCATTGACTGCCTTATTCGTTTTTAGGACAAAACTTTGGGCTGGACCAGTCGCTTTCATAGGAATCTTGCTTCTAGGACTGGTCTGGCCATTACTGGTTTTGCAACCCGATAAAACCTTGGCATTACTTCTAACCGTCGCCTGTTTCGATGTTGCAGCTTTCACCGGAGGAACACTCCTAGGGAAGTCTGGAATATTGAGTTGGAAAATTTTTCCTAAGACATCACCGAATAAAACCTTGGCAGGATTGCTAACTGGCATTATTGCGGTGGCTCTCGTTTTGGTGATTATGGCTAAGTTCAGTGTCATGTCTCTTGTGCTAGTCATAGTCGGAGCGTTACTTGGAGATTATTTGGAATCTAGGGTCAAAAGATTTGCCGAAGTCAAGGATGCTGGTAGTTGGTTGCCAGGATTTGGTGGATTACTCGATCGTTTTGATTCGCTAATCCTAGTTGCACCTTTAGCGGTAATTATTTTTTGAAAATAAACTTGAGGTAATTACCAAAGCTGAGTTCTTTGCCAATTTTTCTAAGCCCAAAACCAATTCGAACTAGATATGGCAGAGTTCTATTTCCCTTGAACGCTCGATCAAAAATCAATGCCCTTGCTCTTCTGTCCCTGTCAGTGCCCCAACCACTGCCAGAACTATCCTTCGGGTGAACCGCAAGTGTAATTGGAACAAATTCACAAATTACGCCTTTGGAAACTAGATCGCAGATGAAAATGTATTCATCACCTAGATAAGTTGTCTCAGCACCAGCACCAAACGCTTCATCGAATAAAACTCCACTTGCTTTAATTTGCCTAAGATCAATTAGCATTTCGTAGGTGGCAGCTTTTGCACTGTTGATTTTATTTAGTCGAGTTAATTTTGTTGGATAACTCTTTCTGAGTTTGCCGGTTTCATCGATAGCCTGTCCTAGCAGGAGTCCAAGGCCAGTTTTCTTCATATGTTGGATGGCAAGTTCAATGTTTTCAAGGTTAAAAATTACATCGTCGTCAGCAAAGATCAAATAATCAGTGTCTGAGTTTTGGATAACTGCGTTACGAAGTTTGGTAACTCCACGGCCAGGAAAACCCAGCACTCTGGCAGGGCCAGGAGCTCTAGAGGATTTGGGTTCTGAGCTATCTCCACTTTGAACAGTTATCAAAACCATCCAGTCTGGATGATTAGACAAGTCAGGTAACTGGATATTTTCCAGCCTTGAACTTAGGGTGCTATAGCCAAAGGTCAGTGACATTAGAAGAATTCTTCGTCATCATCAATCTTTGCGGGTTTAACACCCTTGTATTTGGCTGGAGCTTCGCTGTTGGCTTTAGCTCTGGCAAATCTCATCAGCGATGAGCTGGTCTGCCCGAGGTTTGAGTTTTGCATTCGGAAGCCAAGGAATAGTATCACCGCATCTGCTGAGTTGAGTAATCCCATGAAGCTAAATATCAACAGCACAGCCAGGGTGATGATGAACGTGGCAGAAGAAATCAAGGTTCCAATTTCTGCAGAGCGGATTCGAGAAGAAACCTTTGTGACGTTTTCGATGTTTTCGTTTCGCTTGTGAGCTAGAGCAAAGTGTTCTTGAAGGTTTATTTGGCGTCGGAACATCATTCTGATGAATTCGAGTGTTGCCAAAATTAGGAAGATGTTGATTAGACCTATTTTCCAGTCAACAGTTGCGAAAAACACTGCTAGGACAAGGACTTGAGCGAAGGTGTGTAATAGGTTGTTGGTTTCAAAAGCCAGGGCCCAGTCCCATGATTCGGTGTTTTTGCTGCGCCAACCTTCTCTAGACTTTAGAGCTTCGTTGAAAACCTTTACTCGGTAGGTCTTTTGCCAGTATGTGGCTAAGTGAGATAGTCCAAAAAGCCCAAAGAAAACGGTGAAGTGAAATATGGCTTCGCTGATCTCCATCTTTTTGCCATGCATGATGATGTGGGTAAAAATACGAATCACAAAAAGTTGCGATAGTGGCACCAGCGTTGCAATCAAGGCTAACCAGATTGCGCGGTTGCGGTGCTTTCCTTTAGGAAATAGTTTTCCAAAGGCAACTAGAACCGTTTTTACTAAGTAGATCATCTTTTTCCTTAATCCACGAAGCTCAGGCCGGACTTAACGGCTTGCTCAACTTCATCGAGTTTTTCTTCGCTGATTTTGTGTTCGGTAATAAGGTTTTCGAAACTCACCTTAGAAAGATCTAAACCAACTGCAACTGGGCTAATCGATTCCAAGCCAACACCTTGGGCATAGTCGCCATACTTGATTCCATTTCCGTGCACAGAATCTTCGAAGCCAGTAAAGGTAATAAGAGCACATGGAATGCCGTAAGACTGGCAAGCAATAAAGATGTGCATAGCTGAGGTAATGACTTTAGAGTAAGTGTTTAAAGATTCAACTAGGTTTTTGATGTCATCCGGATGAGACATGAAAATATCTAGTTCATCCATTCCTTCAGCTAAAACAATTGGAATTGACTTGTGAGTGAAGTGTCTTACCAATGCAACTTTTCCATTGTCACTTCGCTCAGCTGGAAAAATTCTTGAAATCAAAACCCCAGGGTCACCAAAGCTGTCAACTACAGGACCGCCGGAACTTCTTACTACGCGCGCGGTGATTGGTCCGCGAACCGAAACATACCTAGCGCTTTTAGCAAGAGAAAGTTCGTCAGTTGAAATACCGGTGCCAATTACAACCGAGTTAGGTTTGATGAATCTTCCGATTGAACCTAAACCGATTAGGTGTTCTTTGGTGGCAAGTTTCACTGGAGATTGGAAAATAATTTTCTTATCGGTGTAATTAGAGAAGATCAACGGTGAAAGCCAGTCACCAAAGTTACCTGGAAATGGTTTAGCCCACCAGGAAAGTAAAATTGAATCCTTACTTGGTTTGCTGGCGTAGTAATGGAAACTCTTAGCCGCTGCAACGGTGTTGGTTTCGGCTTGGGTCAAAAGGTATTTTTCCTCGAATGCTTTGACGTTGGCTTCAAACTTTAGAGTGTTACCAGCCTGAGCGGTCATCTGAATGTCCCCCAGCAGTGATGCTCTAGCTCTGGCTTCTGGGTTGGATTTACCCTTGGTTAGGAAACCGGTGATACCAACTGTGTCTGCCATTTGGCGCAGTTTATTTGAAGTTTGCTGAGGAAGCCTGGCTTCAATTTTCTTTACCATTTTCAGCATGGATTTTCGCAAACCTTTGTTTGCTGAGTGCTGTTCGACCTTGCCTTTAAAGTTTTCAACGTTGCCACTAGATCCAAACTTGAAGAAGGCCCCCATGCTGTTCTCCCCAGTAACGCCAAGGCCAACGACGGCATTGGAAGGGATGAACTGGAAAGTCATGTTGTCGCAATTAGCTCGCCATGCTTCTTCCATGAAGTAATCATCAGTAGCTTTGACTGTTGAAGTTTTTTCAATTTCAGCTGCATCGGCAATCATCTTGCGAGCAAGTTTGGTGTTGTTCACACCCCAGAACGAAGGCTCCCAGAATCTTGCCCGCTTGTCATAACCGATGGTTAATGGTGAGGAGTAACCTCTTTGGAAACCGATAATGTCTGCAGTTGAATTGAACACATATTCCGGTAATTCCAGCAGAATACAATCGACGTCCATCCAGAAAACTTTTTTATCTGGATGCATTTGGCAAACTTCAGCAAGGAAAGGAACTTTCTTGCGGCAGATGTCTGCCCAGTCTTCTCCCTCTTTCTTTTCAATTTCACGCAAGACATACTCGACGCCGAGCTCTTCAAGATTCTTTGCCAGACGCTCACCATGGGCTCGGTAGTATTCGTCAGCTGTGTAAAAAGAGCAGACAACTATGTTGTTAGCGGTCATAAGTTTTGTTGCCTAAATTTCTTGGTTGAATTCGTGAAGCCAAGTTCTGAGTTCTTGACCAATGTCTTCTCGATCAACTCCGATGCGCAGAGTTGCTTTTATGAAGTCAAGTTTGTCGCCAGTGTCATATCTTCTTCCGCTGAACACAACACCTAAAACCCCACCAGCTCGTTCAGGATTTTGAGCGGCGGCCATGAGCGCGTCGGTTAACTGAATTTCACCACCGCGTCCAGGTTGTGTTTCTTCAAGAATTTCAAAAATTTCTGGGCGTAAAACATATCTTCCGATGATCGCAAGATTAGACGGAGCTTCTTCGGTTTTAGGTTTCTCAACCAAACCTTTTACTCGAACCACACCATCTTCGATTTTGCCTTCGGGAACAGCGCAGCCGTATAAGTGAATCTGATCTGGACTGACTTCCATCAATGCAACTACGTTTTCACCGGTTGCTTCATGCAGTTCCAACATTTTGGTAAGTAAAACATCTCGGGAGTCCATCACGTCATCACCCAGAAGTAATGCAAAAGAATGATCGGCGATATGTGCTTTGGCTCGTAACACCGCATGACCTAAACCTTTAGGGTCACCTTGGCGGACATAGTGAATATTGGCAAGTTCGGTTGAGGCCATGATTTTCTCCAACCGAGCCGTGTCGCCTTTTCGCTCAAGATTCATCTCGAGTTCGGTGGCACGGTCAAAATGGTTTTCCAAGGCGTTCTTATTTCGGCCGGTGACCATTAGGACATCGCTTAGACCTGCTCGAACAGCTTCTTCCACCACGTATTGGATAACTGGCTTGTCGATTAGCGGGAGCATCTCTTTGGGCATGGCCTTGGTGGCAGGGAGGAAGCGGGTGCCCAGTCCCGCAACTGGGATAACTGCTTTATTTACCTTGAATTTAGACATGAGCTTCCTTTGGCTTTGCTCTAAGTCTAGTTTCACCGCTTATGGAACAACCCTGTTATAAAACCTATGCCCCAGGAAAAGTGCATGGCTGGTAGAACAATCAACAAAGCCAATCTTGCAGACAGGCTAAGTTTTTGATTGAAAATAGCGGCCAGTAATACCACGGAGAAATATAGGCAGGTGGGGGCTAAACCGAAAAGAAAACCAAAAACAGTAAGTATTAGACCCGAAAAAACCGATAAAACCATTAATGGTGGGGCAAAATACCTTAAATTAGCCTTATTTAGGTGAGATCTAGTCAATTCTGCTCGCCAGGAACCTGTGTCATAGAACTGTTTCACTAGGGATTTGAGGTTAGATCTGGGGTGGTAGGTCACTTCGAGTCTTGGATCAAACCAAACCAACTCCCCAGCATTTCTAATTCTCAGGTTTAACTCCCAATCCTGCCCCCGAGCCATTTTTTCGTTGAAACCACCTAGTTTTTCTAGGATTTCTTTACGGAAAACCCCCAAATAGACCGAATCGCTAGGTCCTGCTTGCCCACCAACATGGTATGCCCCTCCGCCTAAACCCAGGCGGCTGCCATATCCCCAGGCAACCGCTTGTTGGAAAGCGGTCTTACCTTCAGCTTTCATGACACCGCCGACGTTGGCAGCCCCTGTTTCATTAAGAATATCTAAGGCTTGGGCAGTGTAATTGGGCGAGAGCTGGCTATGAGCATCTACTCTGACTATTACCTGATTTCTAGCGGTATTTATGGCCAAATTGAGTCCAGAAGGGGTTTTACCTGATGGATTTTGGACGATTGTTACCGGAAAAAGAGCTCTTAGCCTTTCAGCTACTGAATTTGTGTTATCAGTGGATGGCCCAAGGGCTAAGACTACCTCCATTTGGTTCATTTTGAGCCCTTTTTGCTCAAAAATACTGGAAACGGCAGACTCCAGATGGCTTTCTTCATTTAGGACTGGCATGACAAACGAGACAGTTGACAGAATTCTTGGCTTTTCCACTCGTTAACCTTACCGATTTAGAACAAAAGAGCATTATTGGGAATGCAATGTTTAGGCGCTTGTTCAGCCGAATCGCTGGTAAATGGATTATTACAGCCGAATAACTCCGGGGTTTATCCCCCTTCCGTAGTCTTTGAATCGTGGCATACTAGGCCTGTAGTGTCATTTCAATGGACTCCTGAGAGGGGAGAGCCTTGAGCTTATTAATTTCTCGCACCCGCGGGCTTGTAGCAATACTTGCCGCCGCTGCTTTAATCATTGTTCCAGTAAAGCTTTCTGCTGCAAAGGCAGATCCTTTTACGGATACTTCACTGAATGTTTTCACTGTGAATGGAACATCAGTCAGTGATGATCAAACCGTCACATTGCCGTCAAATACATCCACGGTTGATGTTGTTGCACAAACTTCAAATCCTGATGCAACTAGAACCATTTCTGGTGATACTGGCCTAAGCAGCGGAAACAACCCTCTCATTGTTTCTGTTACTGCAGCTGATGGAACCACAACAGAAAACCACCAAGTTAATTTGTATGTCTCTCCAGCTAGCTCAAACACTTCCCTCTCAGTGTTTAAAGTTAACGGAACAGATGTTGCAGATGGCCAGGATGTTTTCCTAGAACCATTAACCACCAGTGTCACTGTTGACGTCGTCACCGCTGATGCAGACGCAACATATGAAGTCACCGGAGCTACTGGATTAGTTACTGGTGACAATTCACTTAAAATCACGGTAACCGCACCTGATTTAACGGTTGATATTTACAACGTCAACTTGAATGTTGCACCTAATACAGATACGGATTTATCCAAATTTCAAATCAATGGTGAAAATGTTATCGATGGAGATTCGATTGACGTTGCTCCATACACGACAGAAGTGCAAGTTGCAGTTGAGACAGTTGACCCTGATGCAACTTATTTGGTTTCAGGTGACACCGATTTAGAAGCTGGGGAAAATACCCTTATTGTCACTGTCGTGGCAGCGGATGCTGTTACCGCAACTGACTACACCGTGATTGTAAATGTGCTCCTAGGAAACAACACCGAAGTTGATACTTTGCAAGTCAATGGTGATGATGTTTCAGATGGTGCAACAGTTGAGTTAGCTCCATACACAACTGAGGTTCAGGTTGATGTAGTAACCACAGACCCTGATGCAACCTTCGAAGTTACTGGAGACACTGATCTTGCTTATGGGGACAACACCCTTTTGGTAACAGTTACTGCAGCCGATGGAATTACTTCTGAAGATTATGTAATTAACCTAAGCGTTCCTCTAGGAGACAGTACCGAGCTTTCGGTATTCCAAATCGAGGGAACTGATGTTTTCGATGGGGACAGCGTTGATCTTGATGAGGGAACGACTGAAGTTGAGGTCACAGCTGAGACTTTGGACCCAGATGCTTCAGTCGAATATTCAGGTAACACCGGCCTTGTTTCTGGGGAGAACACCCTGACCGTTACTGTTACTGCCGCAGATGGAACATCACAGGATTACACAATAACTCTAAATGTCGCTCTCAGCAGTGACACTACCTTGTCAACACTTCAGGTCAACGGCACAGATTTGGTTGATGGCGAATCAATCGACATTGCCTCATACACAACTGAGGTTGAAGTAACTGTTGTTACTAACAACCCAAATGCGACCTTTGAAATTGAAGGTGCAACTGATTTACAGCCTGGTGACAATGATTTGGTTATTACAGTTACGGCTGAAGATGAATCAACTACTCAGCAATACACCATTACGTTGCGTGTGGCTTTTGGGGACAACACAAACGTTACCTCGTTGCAAGTAAATGGAAACGATGTTGCTGATGGTGACAGCTTGGATCTAGATCCATACACAACTGAAGTTGAAGTTACAGTTGAAACCCTAGACCCAGAAGCGACTTTCGTCGTAACAGGAGCCACAGATTTAGTCGCCGGAGAAAACATCCTCACAGTTACCGTGACCGCTGCTGACAATTACGCCAGCCAGGATTACGTAATTATTCTGAATGTCGCTTTAGGTAACAATGTTGAGCTTGCGACTTTCCAAGTGAATGGTAGTGATGTTCAAGATGGTGACAGTGTTGATCTTGATCCTTATACAACTGAAGTTGAGGTTGTCGCAGAAACCGCAGATCCAAATGCAACTGTTGAGATTATTGGAACATCGGATTTAATCCCTGGAGACAATCTTCTAGTTGTCACAGTTGTTGCTGAGGACGGCTCTTCAGCTGAATACGATGTTGTCCTAAAAGTAGCCTTGGGTAACAATGTTGAGCTTGCTACTTTCCAGGTGGATGGTAGTGATGTTCAAGATGGTGA
>DDPP01000043.1 GCA_002342255.1 Micrococcales bacterium UBA2465 | reverse complement strand
GGTGTTGTGAAGCAAGAAGACAACACCGACAACATGGAGTGGGATATGCACTACCTAGTTGCCGACATCGCTAGAACCATCACTTTAGTGCCAGGCGACATCTTGTTCTCTGGAACACCAGCCAATTCAAGACCAGTTCAACCTGGTGATGTTGTTGAGGTTGAAGTTGAGGGCTTAGGCAAGCTCACCAACCACATCGTTGAGGGCCCAACTGGAATTAGAACTGATGTTGGTGCTCAACCCACTTCTTCTGAAGAAGTAGTTTCAACGGCCCTAGGTGGCGACTGGGAGTTCCGTGGAATCAGAACCCCATCTAAAGATCTTTACCCTTCGACCGTAGAAGAAAAGGAATAACCATGATCAAGATCGAAGTAGACATGACCAAGTGCCAACACTACGGTCAGTGTGTGTTTGAAGCCCCAGACATCTTCAGACTAAACAGCGATGATAAGCTTGAATACACCGCTGAGGCTGACGACTCAGAGCGTGCCAACATTGAGGCTGCCATCGATGTTTGCCCAATGCAGGCTATCCGCATCGTCGAATAAGTTATGACCCACCCCGTAGTTATCGTTGGTGCCTCCATGGGAGGTTTGCGCACCGCCGAATCACTACGCCGTTTTGGTTATACCGGTCCAATCACAGTAATTGGCCAAGAAATACATGCACCATATAACCGTCCTCCCCTATCTAAAGAAGTTCTTGCCAAAGAGGTCACCCACGAAGCTGTTGCTTTTGAACAAAGACCAGCAACTGCGGATGTGAACTGGGTGCTGGGCACTAAAGCAGTTTCTCTAGATTCAGAACACAACACCGTGACCGATTCTGAAGGCCAGGTTCACCAATACTCAGCATTGGTTATTGCAACTGGTCTTAGACCTAGAAGAGTGAACTTCCCAAACGGTGAGTTGGCTAACCGCTTTGCCCTTAGAACCCTGGATGATGCAATAGCGCTTAGATCTCAGCTTTCTGAAGGTAAGAATGTTGTGATTATCGGTGGTGGGTTTATTGGTTGTGAAGTTGCAGCCACTGCTACCAAACTGGGTTGCAATGTGACGGTCATCCATAATGCAGCTCACCCGATGCTTAGACCACTTGGCACAGAACTTGCTTCCCAAATGCAATTTCGTCATGAAGCTATGGGAGTTAGATTCCTTCTCAAACGTGAAGCTAAAGACTTAGTTGGAGACTCACACGTTACCGGTGTTGTTCTAAATGATGGAACAGTAATTGACTGTGATGTATTAATTGAAGCGGTTGGATCACTACCTAATGTTGAATGGCTTTCCAATAACAACATTGACCGCAATGATGGTGTTTTAGTTGACTCAGCTATGCGGGTCATGAAAAAAGATGGAACAGCCTTCAAGAACATTTTTGCTATTGGCGATGTTGCCAGGTTTGCTAACCCAATCTTTGATTTAGTCCCTAGAAAAGTAGAGCACTGGAACATTCCAACCGAAACAGCTAAGAGAGCCGGTTCAGTAATTGCGTCGATGCTCAATGGTGCAGAAGACTATCCAGCTATTTTAGATGAGGATTTCAAGCCAGTTCCTTCGTTCTGGTCTGACCAGTATGACATTCACCTATTAGCATTTGGTCTTTTGTCTTTGGCAGACAAAGTGACTTTGGTTGCTGGAGATGTTGAAGGAGATTGTGTTTTTGAATACCACCGAGGAGACCAACTGGTTGGTGTCTGTGGCATTGGTATGAGATCAGTTGTTCAGAGTTACCGAGCTAAGTTCGTATAGGAGAAATAATGGCTAATGAATTTGACCTAGATGTCACCTTTGAAGAAAGTGATCCTGACCTATCCAGCCTTAGCGCTTCTGAATTAATAGAAGAAGTAGCCAAACTACCTGATGCTCTTAGACCAGTAGCAGAAGGGTTACTTTTAGAGAATAGAACCATGAGTGATGTTTCTCAGGCTCTTGGTATCCGTCAAGCAGAGCTAGTAACCAGGTTGCACAGGGCCAAAAAGATTATTGCTGCTAGTCGCGGCCTGTAATACCTATAGTTGATTGGATAACTGGGGTCATCTTCTTTAGTAGTGCCTCATAGAACATAGAAAGCGGGAATTCATCGTCCATAATCTGGTCGGTAAGTTCTCCAGTTGTTCCAGTAAGAGGAATCTCTCGTTTAGCCCACTTAGAAGCCTGGTGGGGAGCTAATACTTCACTTACCAAGTCATAGGCTGCTAACCAGTGAACGACCTTTGGTCTGTCAATTGATCGCCAGTAGAGTTCATTGATTTTGTCTGATAGTGAAACAACTGCATCTGGTAGTTCATTCCAGTCAATAGCTAGCTGAGTATCTGTCCAGTGAATAACTCTCTGCTGGTGTAAATAGGCAAAAAGCAATTGTCCAGCTACTGAGTCATAGTTACGCTTACGATTACCTGATAACGGGAAACGGAATATGCGGTCAAAAAGCACAGCATACTGAACTAGTTCGGCATACTTTCTGGTTACCTCATCAGTGTCTTTAGCTCTAAATAGTTTTACTGATTCTCTGAACGCAGTTAGATCACAGCGCAGTTCTTCTAAACCGTAAAGATAAAACGGCATGCGTTGCTTGATCATGAATGGGTCAAACGGTAGGTCACCACGCATGTGGGTACGGTCGTGAATCAAATCCCACATCACATATGTATTCTCAGCCAGCTTCTGATCTTCTAGAAGCTCTAATGCACCTTTAGGTAAACCTAAATGTGTAATCTCAGCAGCAGCTTTCACTACTCTTCTGAATCTGGCTGCTTCACGGTCAGCAAAGATGCCTCCCCAAGTAAACGGAGGAAGTTCAG
>DDPP01000082.1:9026-9273 GCA_002342255.1 Micrococcales bacterium UBA2465 | reverse complement strand
TTGCTGGAGTTGGCACAACACCGGCATCAAAGACATCAACACCTGAAGAAGCTAAACCTGCTGCAACAGCTGATGCTAAATACTCACCTGAGATGCGTGGGTCTCTACCGATAATTGCAATCGGTCTGCGACCTTCATTGCGTGCGGTTTCACCTAGAACTTTGGCAGCAGCTTGCGCCAAATTAAGCGTGAGGGAAACAGTGAGATCGCGATTAGCAACACCGCGAACACCATCGGTACCAAATAG
>DDPP01000082.1:2013-9009 GCA_002342255.1 Micrococcales bacterium UBA2465 | reverse complement strand
GAAGCCTTACGAGCCTTCTTAAGACCAGCCTTCTTGCGCTCGATGACACGTGCGTCACGAGATAGGAAGCCCGCCTTCTTCAAAGCTGGACGGTTGTTCTCGCGGTCGATCTCGTTTAGAGAACGTGCGATACCTAGACGAAGAGCACCGGCCTGACCAGCAACTCCACCACCCTGGATACGTGCAACAACGTCGTATGAATCCTGAAGACCTAGAACCTTGAAAGGGTCTGTGATTAGCTGCTGGTGCAACTTGTTTGGGAAGTATTCTGCAAGTTCACGACCGTTTACCTTGATGACTCCGGTACCTGGCTTGATGCGAACGCGAGCTACCGCTTCCTTACGACGGCCGAGGCCCGCACCTGGAACGGTTAGTGGACCACGTGACTTAGCTGGCTTAGTTTCCTTAGCAGCAGGAGTCTCAGTAGTGAAAGATGATGGCGCAGCTTCTACAGCTTCAACAGCTTCAGCGACTTTCTTAGTTGGCATTAGTCTTCTTTTCCTCTAAGCGCTTACTGCGCTACCTGACCGATTGTGTATGGCTTTGGAGCCTGTGCTACGTGAGGGTGCTCTGCACCACGGTAAACCTTAAGTTTTGCAAGCTGGTCGCGACCAAGAGTGTTCTTTGGAAGCATTCCACGAATAGCTTTTTCAACAGCCTTCTCTGGAGACTTCTCTAGAAGTTCAGCGTAAGTAGTTGCTGTTAGACCACCTGGGTAACCAGAGTGACGGTATGCATTCTTCTTCTGCAACTTAGATCCGGTAAGAGCAACCTTCTCAGCGTTGATGATAACTACGAAGTCGCCGTTGTCCATGTGTGGAGCAAAGGTTGGCTTGTGCTTGCCGCGCAAAAGTGCAGCAGCGGTAGATGCCAGACGACCTAAAACTACATCGGTGGCGTCAATGACTAGCCAGTTGTTCTGAAGCTCATGAGCCTTCGGTGAATATGTACGCACGCTAAAATGCTTTCTGTTTCTTACGGATTGATGATGAATAAATTCATCGATTTTGGCCTTTATTATCGGCACCAAGGGTCAAGTTTAGCCCGAAAAGGCTCACCAGTGCAAGCCCGAATATGAAGGGCTAATCCCCCAGTGACCGCATATTTCTGGCTTTCGCCCGCTGTTTTGCCATGTCCTTATTAGCCGGGTAGCCAACCTCAACCAGACTCAAGCCCTCAGGACCTACCACCTTGAAACCATGCCCGCGGTGCTTCGATTTTAGGGCTTTAGCGACATCTTTGGGGGTAGCTTTACCAGCCCCCACCTTCACCAGGGCACCGACTATAGATCTGACCATGTTATGGGCAAAGGCATCGGCCTTTAACTCTATTTCTATGACATTGCCTAAGGACTTATTTCTAGAGATCTTTAAAAGCTTCAATTCCCTAATAGCCGTGGCATTAGCCTTTGGCTTACTGAATGCTGCAAAATCATGCAGTCCTAACAACTCATTGGCAGCTAACTGCATGGCCTTGGTGTCTAGCTCATAAGTAACCCAAAGTCTGGTTCTCGAAAACAGTGGATTCCAACCACTTACTGAGTCTGCGATTGTGTATTTATATCTTCGAAAACTGGCTGCGAACCTGGCATCAAAATCTTTCGGCGCTTTCTCAAAAGTCTTGATTCGTATTTCTCTCGGTAGAAGCGAATTCAACTTAGCCGGAACGTTATCACTTCGGCCTAAACGTTTTAGTTGGCCAACTGAAAGATCTAAATGTATTACCTGAGCTTCAGCATGAACTCCGGCATCTGTTCTTCCAGCTACCCGCATGGCAAAATCATCCACAGTTTTACCAAAAATCAATTCCAAGGCATCTAGCAATGTCCCTTGAATTGTTTTCAAACCAGGCTGCTTAGCCCAACCGGCAAAGTCACTACCCTCGTAAGATAAATCCATCCGAAAACGAATCAAGCCGTCAACCTTAGGGTCAACGGCTTGGTTCATGATCTTTGCTGCCTAAACTACTAAGCCTCTTCGGACTTAGTTTCTTCGGCAGGAGTCTCTTCAACAGCTGGAGCTTCCTCAGCAACAGGTGCCTCTTCGACTACAACAGCTGCTTCAGCAACTGCAGGAGCTTCTTCAGAAACAACTTCTTCAGAAACAACTTCTTCTGCAACTGCTTCTTCTGCAACTGCTTCTTCTGCAACTGCTTCTGCAACTGCTTCTTCAACTACTGGAGTCTCTTCGGAAACTGCCTCTTCAACTACTGGAGTCTCTTCGGCAACTGCCTCTGGCATTGCTTCTTCAACTACTGCAGCTTCCTCAACAACAGTTTCAGCTGGAGTTGCTTCTTCAACTACTTCAGGAGCACCAGTTCCCTTGATTGCGTTAGCAAGTTTGGTCTTAGTTCTGGCAGGCTTTGCAACAACTGGCTCTAGGACTAGTTCGATAAGTGCCATCGGAGCGTTGTCACCCTTCCGGAAACCTAGCTTGGTGATTCTGGTGTAACCACCGTTACGCTCTTGAACTAGTGGAGCAATGTTAGTGAACAGTTCGTGGACAACATTCTTGTCTGAGATGTCGGCCATAACCTGACGACGAGCATGCAGGTCACCGCGCTTAGCTAGGGTAACTAGCTTCTCGGCTACTGGTTGAACGCGCTTAGCTTTGGTCTCTGTTGTGGTCACAGCCTTGTGGGTGAAAAGTGATGCAGCTAGGTTATTTAGCAGCAAACGCTCGTGGGCTGGACCGCCGCCGAGGCGAGGACCCTTAGTTGGGCGTGGCATTTGTTTCTCCTCTTACTTTCTGCAGGCTAAGCCTGATCGTCCTGGTCGAAATTTGAACTGAAACTACTGAAAGCTTCGAAACCTGGCACTGAGTCGCGGAAACGTAAACCCATTGAGGTTAGCTTGTCGCGAACTTCATCAACTGACTTACTTCCGAAGTTACGGATGTTCATCAACTGGTCTTCAGTTAGGTTGATCAATTCGCTTACAGTGTTGATACCTTCACGCTTTAGGCAGTTATATGAACGAACAGTTAGATCTAACTCTTCAATTGGTTTTGCCAATGCAGGTGGCAGGTCAACAACATCCTCTGCTGGTGGTAGGTCGATACCTTCGGCAGTCTCGTCAAGGTCTTTAGCCAAACCGAATAGGTTCACCAGAGTGATTCCAGCAGAAGCGATTGCTTTACGAGGGGTGATCGAAGGCTTGGTTTCAACATCGACAATTAACTTGTCGAAGTTAGTGAACTCACCGGCACGAGTTGCCTCAACGCGGTAGGAAACCTTCAAAACAGGTGAATAGATTGAGTCAACTGGAATGATTGCATTGTTGGCGTGATCTGGTTGACGGTTCTGTGAAGCCTGAACGTAACCACGACCAGCCTCAACTGTTAGCCACATCTCAAGAGTTCCAGAGTTTACGGTAGCTAGAACAAGGTCTGGGTTGTGCACGACAACACGTGGGTCACCGGTAATGTCACCAGCCTTTACTTCGCCAACTCCTGCTTTTAGGTGAACGATTACTGGTTCTTCAGCTTCAAGGGAAACTACGATGTCCTTAACGTTCAAAATAAGCTCGGTAACGTCTTCTTTAACACCCTTGATCGGTCCGAATTCGTGGCTGATGCCCTCAATCTTGATGCTGGTAACCGCTGCCCCTGGAATCGATGAAAGCAAGGTGCGGCGCAGTGAGTTACCTAGGGTGTATCCAAAACCAGGCTCTAGTGGGTCTAGGGTAAACCGAGCACGGTTAGGGAAGTTGTTGTCAATTTCTTCGTGCAGAACTGGCTTCTGTGAAATTTGCACGTTGTTTCCTTTCATTGAGACATCCGCTATTTGATGCCTCGTTTTTTGAGGTTTGCTGTTCAGTGGACACTAAACAGCTTTTATTAAGTTGTTCGAGTTATTACAAAAATTAGAGGCGACGACGCTTAGGTGGACGACATCCGTTGTGAGCCTGTGGGGTCACATCAGAGATCGAACCAACTTCAAGACCAGCAGCCTGAAGTGAGCGGATAGCAGTTTCACGACCAGAGCCTGGGCCCTTTACGAAAACGTCTACCTTCTTCAAACCGTGTTCCTGCGCCTTGCGGGCTGCTGCTTCAGCGGCTAGCTGAGCTGCGAAAGGTGTTGACTTACGTGAACCCTTGTAGCCAACATCACCAGCAGAAGACCATGAAATAACTGCACCGGTTGCATCGGTAATCGAAACAATGGTGTTGTTAAAGGTGCTCTTGATGTGTGCTTGACCGTGGGTAACGTTCTTCTTTTCTTTACGACGTGGCTTGCGAGCTGTTGAAGTCGCTGCCTTTGCCTTAGGTGCTGCCATGAGTTTTCTCCTAAATCCTTCTCTTCAGTCCTACTACTTCGTAGCCTTCTTCTTACCGGCCACAGTACGCTTAGGACCCTTACGAGTACGAGCGTTAGTCTTGGTGCGCTGACCACGAACAGGTAGTCCCTTACGGTGACGAATACCTTCGTATGAACCAATCTCAACCTTGCGGCGGATGTCAGCTGCTACGTCACGGCGAAGATCACCTTCGACCTTGTAGGTGCCTTCGATGTAATCACGAAGTGCAACCAACTGGTCGTCAGAAAGATCCTTCACGCGGATGTTCTTGTCGATGTTTGTGTCAGTTAGAACCTTCACACTTCTAGTGCGACCGATTCCATAGATATAAGTTAGGGCGATTTCAACTCGCTTGTCGCGAGGAATATCGACTCCGGCGATACGTGCCATTTGGATTTCTCCTGATGTTTAGAAGGTCTGCAACAGTGTTATCTCAAATATTTATTTGAGCTCTCGCCTTCTCGAGAGGTGCCAGATAAAAAATCCTGAACACTGCCTTGGTTTTATATTCAGTTGTGTTTGAAGCTAGTTGTATTAACCCTGACGCTGCTTGTGACGAGGGTTCTCACAAATAACCATTACGCGACCGTGACGACGAATGACTTTGCACTTGTCGCAGATCTTCTTGACGCTTGGGTTAACCTTCATGTCTTACTTTTTCTACTAGTGGTTTACTTATATCGATAAATGATGCGCCCACGATTTAGGTCGTAGGTGCTCAGCTCAACGATGACTCGATCTCCTGGAAGAATACGAATATAGTGCTGACGCATTTTTCCTGAAATGTGTGCCAAGACCTTGTGCCCGTTAGTCAACTCAACTCGGAACATCGCGTTCGGTAGAGCTTCATCAACTGTGCCCTCGATCTCGATGACGCCGTCTTTGTTGGCCATAAACTCACTTATCTTTAGTACGTTTTTGGTTTCCTAAACACGACAAAACCCCTAGGAAATATAAGGGATTTGCGTGCCAAGACACCAAGAGTCAATCTTATGCCTTTTTGGCTTTATATGCTAGTTAAAGTTTGGGCTTAATCGGGGTAACGCCATAGGGTTTTAGACCTTCAACTCCCCCATCCTCAGCGGTCAAAACCCAGACCCCGTCGGCATGTTTGGCCACCGTATGCTCCCAATGTGCCCCATCAGCCCCATCTTTGGTGGAAACAGTCCAGTTATCAGCCAAAATCCTCACAGCCTGAGACCCTTGGGTGATCATGGGCTCAATGGCTATAACCAGGCCATTTTCGATTACTGGGCCCAAATCTCGGGTCTGGTAGTTGAAGACGGCAGGATCTTCGTGCATCGACCGACCAACACCATGGCCAATGTAATCCTGCAGGATTCCATACCGTCCAGAAGTTCTAATACTTCCCTCGACGGCTCGACCAACCTCATTAAGCCTTGTGGCAGAAGCTAATTTGGCAATACCAGCCCAAAGTGAGTCTTCACAAACTTTACTCAGAGCCTCACGCCTTTGAACAACTTCTGGGTCTCCACCGGGAACTACCACGCTGAAGGCTGCATCTGCGTTCCAGCCATTTGGCGTCTGTGCCCCACAATCCACTGAAACTATGTCCCCGGCCTGAATAATCCGATCAGCTTTAGGAATGCCATGAACAACCTCATCATTGATGCTCACACAGATGGTATGGGAATAACCAGGCACTAACTTGAAATTGCTCTTTGCACCATGGGAGATTATGGTTTTCTCAGCTATGGCATCCAATTCCAGAGTTGAAACTCCAGGCTTAATTGCTTTTCTAACTTCTGCCAACGCGGCTGCGGTAATCAACCCGGCTTCACGCATCAGCATGATCTCGGCATTTGTTTTAAGCGAAATACGCTCGCGTGGCATGCTTACCTATCTAGCTGGTGAAAAACCCATTTTGGTGAGAGCGTTCAAGATTCTCTCGGTAACTTCAGAAACCTGACCGATAGCATCGATACTGATTACTTGATCTCTACTTTCATAGATTTCAAGAATTGGTTGAGTCTGAGCCAGATAAACTTCTTGGCGATGACGAATCACATCTTCGGTGTCATCCGCTCTTCCTTGCTCCTGAGCTCGTTTGAGTAAACGGCTTACCAGTTCATCGGTGTTGGCTTTCAACAGGACAACTGCATCAAGTTGAGTTTCGTTTTTTGACAAAATGTCATCGAGCTCTAGAACTTGGTCTCTGGTTCTTGGATAGCCATCTAAAAGAAAACCAAAAGCAACATCTGATTGCGATAGCCGATCTCGAACTAAATCGTTGGTAACTGAGTCTGGAACATACTCGCCCTTTTCCATATATGACTTGGCAAGTTTTCCTAAATCGGTTTCAGCTTTGACATTGGCACGAAAAATATCCCCGGTTGATATGGCGGGAATACTGTAAGCCTGTGAAAGCAGAGCAGATTGAGTTCCCTTGCCAGCCCCTGGAGGTCCGATCAAGAGAAAGCGACTCACTTCAGAAGGCCTTCGTAGTTTCGCTGCTGCATCTGAGCGCTGATTTGCTTCACAGTCTCAAGCCCAACACCAACGATAATCAGAATCGAAGTTCCACCGAAAGGGAAGTTCTGGTTTGCATTTAGCAAGCTCAGCGCTACCAATGGAATCAAGGCCACTAGACCTAGGTATAGCGAACCGGGCAGAGTGATTCGCGACAATACATACTCAAGGTATTCAGTGGTTGGCTTACCGGCACGGATACCAGGAAT
>DDPP01000082.1:0-1957 GCA_002342255.1 Micrococcales bacterium UBA2465 | reverse complement strand
AGCATGTATAGCGGGTGGTCACCCTTGGTTAGGTTGTTGTTGATCCAAAGCACCCAACCATCAACCTTGTTAGGTCCTTGGAACTGAGCAATCAAACCTGGCAAGTAAAGCAAGCTGGAAGCGAAGATAACAGGGACCACACCGGCTTGGTTAACCTTGATTGGCAAGTATGTTGCTTGACCACCGTAGGTTCGTTTTCCAACCATGCGCTTTGCATATTGAACTGGAATTCTTCGCTGAGATTGTTCAACCAAGATAACCAGCATCATGATGACAACACCAACCAGAATTACACCGATTAGAGTTTCAATTCCCTTGCTCTGAGCAATAGCTCCCAGGCTTGAAGGGAAACGAGCGGCAATAGATGTAAAAATCAAAAGAGACATACCGTTACCGATGCCGCGTTCGGTTACTAGTTCTGCCAACCACATGATCATTCCAGTTCCAGCAGTCATGGTGATAACCATCAAAGTGATGGCAACCCATGAGGTGTCGCTGAATAGACCATTACAGGTTGAACCGAAAAGTAGACCCTGGCGAGCAACAGCAATCAAAGTTGTCGACTGCAATAGACCCAAACCAATAGTTAGGTAACGAGTGTATTGAGTTAGCTTGGCCTGACCAGCTTGACCTTCTTTATAAAGGACTTCGAAGCGCGGAATAACCACACGCAAAAGCTGGGTAATAATCGAGGCAGTAATGTAAGGCATGATGCCCAATGCAAAGATTGAAAGCTGCAGCAAAGCACCACCGGAGAACAAGTTAACCAGTTCATAGATTCCGTTGGTGGTTGCGCCAGATCCACCGTTTAGACACTGCTGCACGTTGGTGAAGTTCACAAACGGTGCAGGAATGAATGAGCCTAAGCGGTAAATGGCAACGATAGCTAAAGTGAACAAAAGCTTGTTGCGCAAATCTGGCGTAGTAAAAGCTCTTCTGATTGCACTAAACATTTTTAGCCTCCTGTTGGCTAACTAACTACTCAGTAACACTTCCACCAGCGGCAAT
Source organism: Micrococcales bacterium UBA2465 (assembly GCA_002342255.1). Taxonomy (GTDB): domain Bacteria; phylum Actinomycetota; class Actinomycetes; order Actinomycetales; family Microbacteriaceae; genus Rhodoluna. The sequence goes on along the minus strand of DDPP01000082.1, from coordinate 949 downwards.
GATCTTTGCCTTGGCAGATTCGGAGACTTTGTCAACCTTGACGTCTAGTTTAACGGTTGCATCGCCCTGGCCAAGAACCTTGACCTTCTCGTTCTTACGAACAGCGCCTTTAGCCACCAGTGAAGCCACGGTAACTTCGCCACCCTGAGGGAACAATTCCACCAAAGCTTCGATGTTTACCACCTGGTATTCAACCTTGAACGGGTTCTTGAAACCGCGAAGCTTAGGGGTTCTCATTACTAGACGAACACCACCACCTTCGAATCCTGGACGAACCTGGTAACGAGCCTTAGTACCCTTGGTACCACGACCAGCAGTCTTACCCTTAGAACCTTCACCGCGACCAAAACGAATGCGATCCTTCTTAGCTCCTGGAGCTGGACGAAGGTGGTGAAGCTTCAGCAAGTTGCTTTTCTCTTGAGCTGCGGCTGGCTTTTTAGCCGCTGCAGTCTTCTTCTCTTCTGCCATTAGTTGATCTCCTCGACCTTAACTAGGTGGGCTACAGCGCGAACTAGTCCACGCATCACCTGAGTGTCATCCTTGACGACCATGTCGCCAATTCGCTTTAGGCCCAAAGTGCGCAAAGTGTCGCGCTGACGCTGGCTATTACCAACACCACTTTTAACCTGGGTTACTTTTAGACGTGCAGCCATGATTAGGCACCTGCCTTTGCTTCAACTTGAGCGCGAAGCAGAACCTTTGGTGCTACTTCTTCAAGAGTCAAACCACGACGAGCGGCAACAGAAGATGGTTCTTCCAACTGCTTTAGCGCTGCTACTGTGGCGTGAACAATGTTGATGGTGTTTGATGATCCGAGAGACTTACTCAAAACATCGTTAACTCCAGCACATTCCAAAACGGCACGAACTGGACCACCAGCGATAACACCGGTACCAGCTGCTGCTGGACGAAGCAAAACAACACCTGCTGCTGCTTCACCTTGAACTGG
>DDPP01000044.1:40436-42156 GCA_002342255.1 Micrococcales bacterium UBA2465 | reverse complement strand
CAAATAAAGGAAGTAAGCAAGATGCTCACCTATGGCTGGGGAGTGATTCCTTGCACCGTAACCATAGGCAAAACCTCAGCAACTACTTCACTCTTTCCCAAAGATGGCGGCTATTTAGTCCCTATCAAAGTGGCAATTAGTAAACCAGAAAGCCTCGCCTTTGGTCAAGAAGTTTCAATTACATTGGTCTTTAATGTCTAGGTATCCAGCACACATTTTCCAAGGGTTCTTTCGGTCTGTACCGGATGATCTAACCAATGTGCACAATCTAACTACTAAAATCGCTTGTTTTGGGGGCCTATCACATGACTGAGCGTTGTCACTTTTTCAAATTTCTGTATGCACCAACTTTGATTCGGAAAGCCTTATAAACTGCTTCGCCTTCCGATTGCAGTTTGCTGATTGCAGCTATATATGAGTCTGCTTCATTTCTGGTTTCAAAGGTCTCCAAATACACTTCGCGAAGTGGATTTGGAATAGTTGGCACCCCGTAAACCTTGAAATAATATTTACGTTTCTTCACTTGACAAACTTATTCTTCTGAATGGGCAGAAAATGCAACTTCAGAAACCCCAGATGATTCTGAGGCATTGAGGTTGTGCAATTGCATTGCATCCAACATTTTTACATCGACAAGAGGTCTAGTAAAGAGAGCATTCACGCGTCAGCGAATTTAATGCTGAAACTTGAAAATTGTATGCGCTCTGAGCGGATGCCACCCTTGATTGAGCTGAACCTTGAGACTTGAGAGCGTTTGAAAGGGTTTGTTGGTCCATGCGCCAAAAAGATGACCTCGAAGAGATCTGTCTATTGATATCAGTGATCGTTTGTAAATATCCCCTCTGAATGCTTGGGAAGTTTTGATTTCGGTTAGCGCCATCCTGAGCGACAGCTAGGCGTCTATTGAAATCAGCCAGCTGAGAATCATTGGAGTTGACTTTTTGTTGAGCAGAATTGACGGTCTGATTAGCCCTCATGAGATCAGCATTTGCCGTGTTGAGAGATTGCTGTGCCGAATTCACACTGGATTGACGTGAATTGATTGAAGAGCGCTGAGAACTAGTGCATTTCGAGAGTCCTGAAGCCGGAGAAACACTCAACACCAAACCAGCTATGGCAATAAATACAATAAAAGCCCGTTTCATGGATTTTCCTTCTCTAGCAGTTGCAAATGCCACCCAACCAAAGACTAACACCCTCACCGTTTAGCCAGAGCAACACTATTATCGGGGTGAAAAGAAACCCCGGTCCTCGTGAGAAGGAACCGGGGTTCGTGCGCCCCCCGGGAATCGAACCCGGAACCCACTGATTAAGAGTCAGTTGCTCTGCCGATTGAGCTAGAGGCGCATTGCCATAGGCAACGATTTCCAAGAATACCAGTTACCTAGGTAGTTATCCAAGTTTGACCTTATTACCATTTTGACTAAATTAGAGGCATGACTGAACTAACTTCTGGCTCTAAAGCCCCCGCATTTAAACTAAACAACCAAGACGAGACGCCTGTTTCTTTGGCTGGTTTCAAAGGTCAAAAGGTTATTCTCTATTTCTACCCAGCTGCTTCTACCCCAGGCTGCACCAAGCAGGCTTGTGACTTTCAAGAGAACATGAATGTTCTCAAGAAGGCAGGTTACGCAGTTGTTGGTATCTCCCCTGATGCCCCAGCTAAGTTGACTAAGTTCCGAAAAGCTGAAGGTCTAAAGTTTGATCTTCTTAGCGATCC
>DDPP01000044.1:39625-40336 GCA_002342255.1 Micrococcales bacterium UBA2465 | reverse complement strand
GAAAAAGGCAAGATTGAACATGCCCTATACAACGTCAAAGCAACCGGTCACGTAGCAATGCTTCGCAAGGTTTTAGAAATCTAATCTCTTGTTCCTAGAGTAGCGGCCACTACATCTTTCTGAAAAAGAGTAATTAGCACTGCCAAAGACGGCAGTGCTATTGCTATGGCACCGATAACGCTTGCTTCGTAAGTTCCCAGAGCTATAGACAACTGAATCAGCTGCCAAAAAACTCCAGCACTACGAGCCCAGCGTTTACCTTTGAGAAGTGCCCTGGCTGCAAATGTCAAAAATAGACCAGCAATAGTTAAGAGCAGCAGAAACGAGATTTCGGTAACTAGCGATTTACCTTGGCCTGTGAGAATTGCGAGAATTCCTAGACCGGCTCCAATGTATAAAACTAGGGCTTCCAAATAGTAGGCAATTGAGAGGCCAATTAGGGTCCGCTTTACGTTCAACTTGGGCATGGTATCAAGCCTAAATGGGGTATTTACAAAGCCCCAACTCTCTGCGAAAATAGATTTATCACGCCTCGCGCAAGTATCTCCCGAAATAGACCTCTTTAGTGGTTTTATCCGGTTTTACGTCTCGATCTAAGGAACATGAATATATGGAACTGCCATGGCTACCAGAAGCTCGCTGTCGAACAGAAGACCCAGAACTGTTCTTTCCGGTGGGAAATACTGGACCTGCAGTTGAACAGATCGAACA
>DDPP01000044.1:27824-39579 GCA_002342255.1 Micrococcales bacterium UBA2465 | reverse complement strand
AAAGAAAACCAAGACAACGGTGTTTGGGGCGGACTTTCAGAAGATGAGCGTAAGTCGCTAAAGCGCAAATACGCTCGTGCACGTCGTTCAGCTTAGGCTAACGAAACTTCCAAACTCACCGTGGTTCCAGCGGTCTTTTCTGAGTGAAACTCTATTTTGCCTCTAAGTTCAGACTCAACTAACGCCCTTACTAGTTGTGTTCCGAGACCATTAAGTGGCTTGCCTTGATCTAAACCAATCCCGTCATCGGATACCTTAATAAGAAGCTTTTTAGACCTTCTAGTTGCCGAGACTGTTAGGTGTCCGGTTCGATTAGTGAGTCCATGCTCGTAGGCATTGGTAACTAATTCGGTTAGAACTACAGCTAGCGGTGTTGCTATTTCACTTGGTAATCTGCCGAATTTTCCAATCTTAAGGTTGGTCACTTTAGCGTTGAATGCTGCCGCTAGCTCTCCCACCATTACTTCAATTCGCTCGTAAACCTCATCGAAGTTCACGTCCTGGGCTAGACCTTCACTCAGAGAATCATGCACAACAGCAATGGCTGCGACGCGTCTTTCCGCGTCACTGAGAGCTTCAAGGGTTTCAGAAGATTTACTTCTGCGGCCTTGGATTCGCAACAGTGAGGCAACTGTTTGCAGGTTGTTCTTTACTCTGTGGTGAATCTCTCGAATGGTGGCATCCTTAGTCACCAGCTCACGTTCTTGCCTTCTAAGTTCGGTAACATCTCTACAGAGCAGGATGGCACCAATGTGTTTACCCTTGTCTGAAATAGGTATAGCTCTAACTGATAGTGCCGAGGAATTGCCTTCAATGTCTGCTCGCCAAGCCATCTTTCCATCAACAATCTTTGGCAAATTCTCATCAACGTTCCAGCTGCCCTTGTTTAGTTCATCGGTGATCTCTTTAAGGCTTCTTCCTTCGAGCTCACCATCGACCCCTAGTTTTTGAAACGCTGAAATTCCGTTAGGAGAAGAGAAAACTACACCGCCATCTGCATCAAGGTGTAATAAGCCATCATTTACACGAGGGGTTCCTCTACGCGGAGGAGCTTGAATTGAAAAAACCGGATAACTACCATCGGAGACCATCCGTAATACATTGTCGCCTAGTTGAGTCAGGTTGGTTCTGGTTTTATTTGGTGCACTTACTTCACTTAGGTTGGTGTGTTTGGTAATTACCGCAATGGGAGAAGGGCTTTTATCCGAACCAGTTTTGGCATTGAGTTTTCTAAAAACAGGAATTGCGCTAATTTGCTCTGGAACACCTTGAAATATGTCGCTAACTTCTTCTTCAACAATCTGACCGCTGGAAAAAGCTTTTTCAATTACTTTTAGCCAAGCGGGTTCAGAAACTCGGCCGGTGATATCTCGATAGAAAAGAGTTGCCGCGGATGATGGCCGGGCATGTCCAGCTGCGGTGAAATTACCATCTTGATCTGGTAGCCAAAGCACTAGATCGGCAAAACTTAGGTCTGCAATAATCTGCCAGTCAGCCACGAGCAAATGCAACCACTCAACGTCAGCTGAATGGGTCTGACCAAGTTTCTTCATCAAGTCGGAAAGTGTGGACACCTAAGAAGTTTAGCCACGACGGGCTGCCTTTGAACCACCGATAGCGAGTTGTTTAGCGAGTTCAGCAATTGCCAACCGCGCTGGAGAGGATCTTTTGAGCAGAGCCAGCGGAAGACCGTTTCTCATAGCCCTATCTATGTTCTCGGCATCGTCGGGAACGAATGCATCTATTCGCAGTCTGGCAATGCTTTCAAAGCTTTCCACCAGTTCTGTTTTGGCATTGGCACCTATTGCCCCAGTCCTGAATCTATTGACTACTACGAATTGTTCCTGAGCTCCCCGAACATCAGTCAGGTATGACTGCGCCTCTAAAAACCTTTTAGCCGAAACAGGATCTGCCCCAGCTATAGTTATCAGTTTCGAGCATTTAGCCACAATTGATTCAAACAAGGTATCCCGGTTTTGGATTTTGATAGATGGGTGAATAAGGGAACTCTTAGCAAAGGTCGGTGGCGATAAATCGGCCACCACCATATCAACAAATGGACTAATAGCCAAAAGCAGGGCTTCAAAGCGCTCCGAAGATACCTCCTCCCAACGTTCAGGTGATGTTAGACCGGTCAGGAGCAAAAGTTCTTGTCTGCCTAGATCAATCGTTACAGTGAGCCTTCTAAATTCGTCATAGCTTAGACGTCCTTGCTCAACTAATCGCAATACTGCTGACAACCCTGCGGGAGTATCAACTAGACCTAAAGTTAGAGCTATCGAAGGACCTAATGTATCCAAGTCCAGCAGCAAAACTCTTTTTCCAGCAATAGCCAATTCAGTTGCGACATTTATTGCCAAGGTTGTTCGACCAGGCGATCCAACTCCTGACCAAAAAGCCAAAACCGGTACCGGGTAACTACCAACAAGCATTGGATGAGTAGTCTCCCCAACCACAGCCAGGTGCGACGGTCTTCTTCTCCTTCCGGTTTCGATTGCAGTCAATCGCTCTTCACCCCAATAATTACTTCTCGCAGAGCAATGGCATTTACCACCGAGCGAATTTGGCCAGTTGAAACGCATAGCTCGGCTGTTTGGGCAACCTGGCTCAATGCATCCGAGTTTGTCTCCAAAGCCAGCAAAGGCGCAGCACTGACAATCTCTGTTGGTATTTCACCACTAACAGAATTTTGTTGACCGGCCCATATGTCCAGATAGTCACCAACACTGATTTCTCTGGCTAGGGCAACAGTTAGACCTATTTTCAGGGCTTGGCAATCTGCTGCGGGGGAAGAAGCTAGTGCAGATTTAGGAATAAGTTCGCCGGATCGGACTGGCCGGTCCAAATACCAACTGGAAACCTTGTCCTGATCGGTTAGGTAATAAATACTTTGTTCACCAACACTGGCCTGCACACTCGAAAGGTTCTCGGTTGTGAGTTTAGACCCAGCAGCCAAATCACCTACCGCAACAAGATAGTTCAAGGTTGACTCTGATTGATAAGTGTTTAGATAAATTCCACCTGCAATAAACAAAAGTGAAAGGCTGATCAGAATCCGATTCCGTCTAGAACCGAACCTATTGTTAAGCCTTATTGCGCTGGATCTCTTTCGCTTTCTTGGAAACATGTATAAATGTTGATATAGATCAAGTAATGCTGTTGAAGTTCTCCACAGCGATAGCCCTAATTGCGCTCAAATTTACCCTAGTGAGTTTTGCTCCACTGGCAATCACTAACTCTCTTTTAGAAACTATTCTCAGCTTTCCCCTAAGTTGGCCAGCATTGTGATTCAAAACGAATACAACATCATGATTCACAACGTGACGTTCTAGAATTTTCTTCAAACTAATTTTTGTATTTAGAAATTCAGTTTCATCAGATCTGGTTTCCATCATCACACCGCTCGAATCAGGGACTAAATGCCAAACTACTGTCTCCGCTTTGCTACTGAAACCAGCTATAAAGTCTTTGCCCTTGATTGGGCTGTGTATTAGCATTTCTGAGATGGTTGCCTCGATGAAAACCAATTTCAATATCTTCACAATTTCTCTATCCGCAACCCGATTGGGTAATGGGTTTGCGAAGTAACCCTGGGCCTCAAGATCTTCGATGATGGACTCAACTCTCATGGATAGATTTTTGGGCAAATAACGAATCGAAATTACTTTTCCACAGCCCTCAGCCTGATAGGGGATATTGGGTACTTTATGACTAGTTAAGAATGGGTGGAGTTGAGGGGAATCATGTCGGTTCAAGCTAAAAACCAATCAAAGCGCAAGCTGAACGGCGCTCTTGAAACGGATGAGTATTTCGGAGTTCAGAAGGTGAGCGAGGCTGAACTGGGCGATCCCAGACCTGTTTTAGCCTTCCTGGCCCAAGCGGTTATCGAGACCCTTGCTGGGGTTCGGGATGTTGAGCAGAGCGCTAGGTGGCTAAGTGACGGCGTCTATCAGCAACTCAAGCAAAGAGCGTTAGCAGCCAATCGAGCCAGAGCAGAACAACACATCAAGCTGATGCGACCAAACTTAGTGGTCGGCAAGATGACCACATTCAGTCCTCGCCAGGGCGTACTAGAGGCTGTGGTTATCGTTCACAATCAAGGTAGAGCTCGAGCAGTAGCTATTCGCCTAGAGGGATATAACGGCCGTTGGCGAGCGAAATCTCTAGCTATTCTTTGAAATTACTTCTTGAAGAAAGAAGAGCCAGGTCCTTCGTCAGGCTTCTGCTTAGGGGCGGCTGGTTTGATTTCAGCAACACCACTTTCGCTAGGAGCTGTAAAGGTTAGATTGCTTTGGGCAACTGGCTGGCTAGGTTCCACCTGAACGTCTAGGTTGAATAGGAAGCCGATTGACTCTTCCTTGATTGCACCCATCATCTGGTTGAACATGTTGAAGCCTTCACGTTGGTATTCAACCAGTGGATCACGTTGAGCCATCGCACGAAGACCGATACCTTCTTTGAGGTAGTCCATTTCGTAGAGGTGGTCGCGCCACTTTCTATCCAATACTGACAAGACAACGCGGCGCTCAAGCTCATGCATTGGTCCTTCACCAACCGCTGCTGCACGGTTAGCGTAAGCAACTCGGGCATCGGAAATAATTTCTCTAGTCAGCCAATCTCTGGTCAACTTAGATCTTGAACCAGCTTCGGTTAGAACTTCTTCAACGGTAATCCCGATTGGATAGATGGTTTTCAAATCAACCCAAAGTGATTGAAGATCCCAATCGCTTCCGGCGTTGTCTGCGATGTGTCCGTTCACGATGTCACTCACAACATCAACCAAGAAGGTATCAACACGACCGGTTAGATCATCGCCAGCCAGAATGTGTCTTCTGTCACCATAGATAGCCTCACGTTGACGGTTTAATACATCGTCATACTTCAAAACGTTTTTACGAAGTTCTGCGTTACGAGCTTCAACTTGCGCTTGAGCACTGGCAATGGCTTTGCTCACCACACCTGATTCGATAGCCATGTCTTCTGGGACATTGCCTCGGTTCATTAGTGCCGCAGCTGCAGCAGAGTTAAACAATCTCATCAAGTCATCGGTTAGTGAAAGATAGAATCTTGACTCACCTGGGTCACCCTGACGTCCAGCACGACCACGCAGCTGGTTGTCAATTCGTCTAGATTCGTGTCTTTCGGTTCCAAGCACATAAAGACCACCAACGGCAACAACCTTTTCAGCTTCTGCTGCTACCTGAGCTTTAACTTCTTCATAGGTCTTAGCCCAAGCAGCTTCATACTCTTCTGGCTTTTCAACTGAATCGAAGCCTTTCTTGGCTAGCAATTCGTAGGCGATGTGTTCGGCGTTACCACCTAGCATGATGTCGGTACCACGACCAGCCATGTTGGTGGCAACGGTGACTGAGCCTAGGCGACCAGCCTGAGCAACAATCGTTGCTTCTCTGGAGTGGTTTTTAGCATTCAAAACTTCGTGACGGATACCGCGCTTAGCAAGCAATTTAGATAGGTATTCGCTCTTTTCCACGCTGGTTGTTCCAACCAAAACCGGCTGTCCTGTTTCATGGCGCTTAGCAATGTCCTCAACCACCATGTTGAACTTCACAACCTCGTTCTTATAGATCAGGTCAGATTGGTCCATACGAATCATTGGACGGTTAGTTGGGATTGGCACCACACCAAGCTTGTATGTCGACATGAATTCGGCAGCTTCGGTGGCTGCAGTTCCGGTCATACCGGCTAGTTTCTTATAGAGCCTGAAATAGTTCTGCAAAGTCACGGTAGCTAAGGTTTGGTTCTCAGCCTTAATTGGAACCCCTTCCTTGGCTTCGATAGCTTGGTGAATACCTTCGCTGTAACGACGACCTTCCAGAATACGGCCGGTGTGTTCATCAACAATCAAAACCTCACCGTTCATCACTACATAGTCTTTGTCGCGCTTGAACAATGCCTTGGCGCGAATTGAGTTGTTCAAGAACGAGATGAGCGGAGTGTTTGTAGTCTCATACAGGTTTGAGATACCAAGATAGTTCTCAACCTGGGTAATGCCGGGCTCAAGAATTCCAACCGTGCGCTTTTTCTCGTCGATTTCATAATCGATTACTGGTTGAAGTTTTTCAGCAATCTTGGCAAATTCTGCAAACCAACGGTTAGCTTCACCAGCAGCTGGTCCAGAAATAATCAACGGTGTTCTAGCTTCGTCAATCAGAATCGAGTCAACCTCGTCAACGATTGCAAAGAAGTGTTCACGCTGAACAAGTTCGCCGGAACTCTGCGCCATGTTATCTCTTAGGTAGTCAAAACCATATTCGTTGTTAGTGCCATAGGTGATGTCACACAAATACTGTTCGCGACGAACATCTGGAGTCTGACCAGAAATAATGATTCCAGTGGTCATACCTAGGGCACGATAGACACGACCCATCAGCTCACCTTGGTAACCGGCCAGGTAATCGTTAGTTGTAACAACGTGGACACCACGGCCGGCAATAGCATTCAAATATGCAGGTAGGGTAGCCACCAAGGTCTTACCTTCACCGGTTTTCATTTCAGCAATATTGCCTAGGTGCAGTGCTGCTCCACCCATCAACTGGACATCGAAGTGTCGTTGACCTAGGGTGCGCTTGGCTGCCTCTCGAACTGCCGCAAAAGCTTCCGGCATCAGATCATCTAAAGTCTCTCCTGATACATATCTGTCTCGAAGAATGGCAGTCTCATGCAATAGGTCCTCGTCACTCAGGGCCGCGAAGTCTTCTTCAAGGGCATTTACGGACTGGACCACGTTGCGAAGTTTGGCAAGGACCTTACCTTCCCCCGCGCGTAGCAAACGATCGATAATTGATGACAAAATAAAGCTCCAAACGCTAAGCGGTCATTCCATTCCATCTTAGACTGCCCAGCTGAAGCTCAAGAAAGGCTTGTTTATAGGGTATTTCGGGGCTTAACCCTAGTAAATACACAGAAACTAGCCCCTTTTAGACCAGCACCCGCCAAAGCAGTTTCTGCAGCACCTAGGGTCGCTCCAGTGGTTAGAACATCATCCAGGAGCAATATTGGCCCAGCTTTGATCTGCCCTTTGACAGTGAAGGCCTGAGCCATGTTGGTAAGCCGTTGATCTGGGTTTAGTTGGGCCTGGTCTTTCCTGGATTTAGTTGAAACCAAAATTGGAGTCACTTTCAACCCCCTTGAGTTTTTCGCCAAAGCTCTAGCCCAAAGCAAGGTGTGACTGAAGCCACGTTTTCTCTGGTTCTCTGGCGATGAAGGGATAGGAACCAAATTGGCGACAGCCCACTGCTCTGGCCAGCTTTCAAGCATCGCTTTTGCCAAGCTATCTAGCGCTGCAGTAAATCCCTTTTCCTTGATGGAATTTACAATCAAAGCTGTCTCATCACTGTATTCGCTAAAAGCCAAACCAGTTAGCGGCTCAAGTTTTACATGGGTGCCTTTCAACTGGAGTTTAGTAATGCAACTAAAACATATTGGCTTTCCGATTTTTGAACAAAGTAAGCAAGGCGAGGGCAAAAGAATATCTAGAAGCATGCAAAAATCATCAACCAACAATTAAGTCAATTCTTGAATTGAAGGGAAAGTTGTTTATGAATTTAGTTTTTCAACAACTAAAGCAATCGGTGATTCAAACTCACTAATTTCTTGGTTCTTCGGCAAGGTCAATCTAAAGCAAGAGCCAACTCCATATTCAGCGGTGACCTCTAACCTACCGTTATGCGCGATGGCATCTTCAAGTGAAATCGCTAGACCTAGACCAGTTCCACCGGTGGTGCGTTTTCTTGACGGGTCAGCTCGCCAAAATCTATCAAAAACTTGATTGAGTTCCGACTCGGTCATACCAATGCCATTATCCGTCACTGTAACTGCAACGGCAGACTCATTTTCTGCAACGCTAACCTTGACCGGCTTTCCTTCACTGTGTTCGATGGCGTTGGTGAGCAGGTTGTTGAGGATGCGATCAATTCTCCTAGAATCAACCTCTACATTCACCGGACCTGGTGGAACATCCACCTGCAAATAAACTGCCTTACTGTTGGCGAATTGCTGAATAGCATCCAGGGCCGAACCGACAATGCCGTTCATGTCCTGAATTTCAAAGTGTGGGGTAATTCCGGAGGCATCGTACCTGGATATTTCAAGTAGATCAGCGAGCAACCGATCGAAACGGTCAATCTGATCATGCAAGATCTCAGCGGCACGCTTTGCATCATCCGGATACCTATCTTTACTCTCATAGAGCAAATCTGAAGACAATCTCATAGTGGTTAGCGGAGTTCTCAACTCGTGCGAAACATCGGAGACAAATCTTTGCTGCATGCTGGAAAGTTGATTCAATGCTCCAATTTTTTCCTGCAAGCTATCTGCCATCCGGTTGAACGAGGTTGCCAAAACAGCCACCACGTCGGAACCTTTTACCTCTAGGCGTTTGGAAAGATCACCCTCCGCCATAAGTTCTGAAGCCTCGGCAGCATTCTGCACCGGTTTTACCAGCCAGCTGGTGACCAGGAAGGAGAAGATACCAATGATGAAAAGAGTAATGGTGCCACCGAGCACCAGCGTCCTTTGAACAAAACCTAGAGTTTCTTGTTCGGACAGCATGTCATAAATCAAATAAAGTTCAAACCTATGCCCGCCAGGCAGCACGATAACTTGACCGGTGAGAATAGCTGGAACCGATTGGTTATCGAAATTTACTTGAATGGTTTGGGATTCGATGGTTTGAACAGATTCAACTCTGGCTCGAAACTCTTTAGAAATCAGGGTCTCATCAACACCCTTTGAAGTGCTGCTGGCGATTTGTTTGCCATTGGGTTTTTGGCTCACGTTGAGAAAGACAACCTTACGGGTTTGCGAAACCCCAACCGATTCAAGCTCTGGAACTACTTGTGCGGCAACTTGATTAATTGCCCAGGTACTGTCTCCGGTGACGTCTTGAAAGAGTCTGGTGACCGCATAGTTTGCTCTCTTGCTCTCAATCAGAGCGTGTGAACCTCTAGTTGCAAAAAGTCCATTTCCAATGGTTACACTGAGCACGCCACCGAGAACAATCAGTGCCGTGCCAGAAAGAGCCACGGTATAAACCAAAGCTCGGATTTGCAGCGAAGACCGGAATAGGCCTAGAGCCGCTCTGACCATGCGGCCTAAAAACATTTACTCTGGACCAGCCTTGTATCCCCAACCGCGAACGGTGAGCACCAACTTTGGATTCTCTTGATCGTCTTCAATCTTTGACCGTAAGCGCTGAACGTGAACGTTTACCAAACGGGTGTCGGCTTTATATGTATATTCCCAAACTTGCTCCAAGAGCTGTTCTCTGCTGAACACCTCATTTGGATGTGAAGCTAAAGTTTGAAGTAATTTGAATTCAAGTGGGGTCAGGGAAATTTTCTTCTCACCTTTGCGCACCTCATGACTTAGCGTGTCCAGCTCAACCGGCCCAATTTTGACGACTAAGTGTTCTGAAGGTTTACCCTTCAAGGTTCTGAGTCTTGCATTAATTCTGGAAACTAAAACTTCGGTTTTGTATGGCTTGGTGACATAGTCATCAGCTCCAGCTTCAAGCCCTCGGATCATGTCTGAATCATCGGTTCGAGCGGTAAGCATGATGATTGGAATAACTGAGAATTTTCTGATTTCTGTGCAAATCTGAATTCCATTTTTACCCGGTAGCTGTAGGTCCAAAAGAATCAAATCTGGTCGATGCTGCTCCATGGCAGGAATCGCTTGAAGTCCATTGGAGACCGAGCAAACCTCAAAGCCCTTAGCCATAAGGCCCAGCTCAAGGACTTCGCGCATTGCTTCGTCATCTTCAACTATCAAGATTTTTGCCATGTTTGTCACTTCCTAATATCTGTAGTGATCTGGTTTGAACGGGCCATTTGGGTCTACCCCAATGTACCTACTTTGGTCTTTGGATAAGTCAGTTAATTCAACACCTAAAGCCGCCAAGTGCAATCTTGCAACTTTTTCATCCAGATGTTTGGGCAGAATATAGACCCCTATAGGATATTCATCACGCTTGGTAAACAGCTCAATCTGGGCTAGAACCTGGTTGCTGAACGAGGTGCTCATTACAAAACTTGGGTGACCGGTGGCATTACCCAGGTTCATCAGTCTGCCTTCAGAGAGGATGAGTACCGAATTGCCGTTAGGTAACTGCCATTCGTGAACCTGAGGCTTGACCTCTAGTTTCTTGGCCCCTGGAATCCTACTGATACCATCCATGTCAATCTCATTATCGAAATGACCGATGTTGGCTACCACGGCAAGATGCTTCATCTGCATTAGGTGATCGGCTGTAACGATTCTGGCATTACCTGTTCCAGTGATAACAAAATCAACTGAGCCAACTACCTTATCTAAGGTAGTTACCTGGAATCCATCCATAGCTGCCTGCAGAGCACAAATCGGATCAACTTCACCGATAATCACTCTTGCCCCCTGACCACGCATAGCCTCGGCAGCACCCTTACCGACATCGCCGTAACCAGCAACGAAAACTGTTTTACCGCCGATAAGAATGTCGGTCGCTCTATTTAAACCGTCTGGCAGTGAATGTCTAATTCCATACTTGTTGTCAAACTTTGATTTAGTCACCGAGTCATTTACGTTGATGCCAGGAAATAACAGCGCTCCACGCTTGAACATTTCGTATAGACGCTTAACCCCCGTTGTGGTTTCTTCAGTAACACCATAGATGTCACCAACCAGCTTGCTAAACCGGGTTGGATTTTTAACAAACTCTTGGCGCAGCAATTCTAGAATTACTCGATATTCTTCGTTGTCTTCAACACCAGCTGGTGGCACAGATCCCGCTTGTTCAAACTCGTAACCCTTATGAACTAGCAGAGTCGCATCGCCACCGTCATCAAGAATCATGTTTGGTCCGGTGTATTCGGCACCCTCAGCTAAAGCTTCCGCCGTCCAGTCAAAAATACGTTCGGTGCACCACCAATACTCTTCTAGGCTTTCGCCTTTCCAAGCAAAGACCGGAACACCGGCGGGAAGTTGAATACTTCCATTCGGTCCAACCGCAACCGCGGCAGCTGCCTCGTCTTGGGTGGAGAAAATATTGCATGATGCCCAACGAACTTTAGCGCCTAGGGCTACCAGCGTCTCAATTAATACTGCAGTCTGGATAGTCATATGAAGTGATCCAGCGATTCTTGCTCCACGCAGCGGTTGGCTTGGGCCAAACTCCTCACGAAGGGCCATCAGACCTGGCATTTCGTTCTCGGCCAATCTCATCTGGTGTCTGCCGTAGTCGGCTAGCGAGATATCGGCAACTTTGTATTCGAAGCCAGTTCTGGTTGGAGCAGTCATGGTATCTATTATCGGGCTAAGTTAACTGCAAAAGATACCAAAAAGTTACTTTCGGATTAGGGCTAAAACTTCATCTCGAATGGCTTCCATCACAGCAGAATCCTTGGCTTCCACGTTCAAACGAAGTAACGGCTCGGTGTTTGAGGCCCGCACATTGAACCACCACCAGTTGTCTTGATCTAAACCGGTTACTGTAATGCCGTCGAAATTGTCAAAGTTGGCTCTATCTGCGAAAGCAGCCTGAACCCTGTCCTTCGCTGCCGGAACATCAGTCACCGTGGAGTTGATCTCCCCCGATAGGAAGTATGGGTTGTATTGTTTAGCCATTTCTGAAAGCGGTAGTGTCTGTTGACCTAACTGAGCCAAGACATGCATGGCCGCTAGCATGCCATTGTCAGCACCCCAGAAATCTCTGAAGTAATAGTGAGCTGAGTGCTCTCCACCAAAGATGGCATTGGTT
>DDPP01000044.1:21678-27789 GCA_002342255.1 Micrococcales bacterium UBA2465 | reverse complement strand
TTTGCGCCATCAGCTTCGATAACTTCAGCAACAATCTTTGAAGTGATTAGGTTATAAAGCACAGTGATATCTGCAGACGAGTCAAGAGATCTAACCCTGGCTATTTCACGACGAGCTACCATAGCGGCAACAGCACTAGGTGTTACTGGTTGCCCCTTTTCATCAATCACAAAACAACGATCTGCATCGCCGTCAAAGGCTAAACCCAAATCTGCGTTGTGTAACAATACAGCTTTTTGTAAATCCACCAGATTGCTTGGCTCTAATGGATTAGCTTCGTGATTTGGAAAAGTGCCATCCAACTCGAAATACATATCAACAATTTCAATAGGTAATTGAGCTAAACCAGCAGCAGTTCCTAATACGGCTGGAACAGTAAGACCTCCCATGCCGTTGGCTGCGTCAACTACTACCTTCATTGGCTTGACTTGACGTAGGTCCACCAATTCTCTTAGGTAGGCAGCGTAATCCGCTAATACGTCTTGCTTGGAAACTTTCCCTTGGTGCTCCAAATCTGATACACCTTCAGCAAGGTAAACTTTGGCGCGATCCCTAATTGCAGCTAAACCAGTATCTAGAGAAATACCTCGAGCGCCGGCTCTAGAAAACTTAATGCCGTTGTAGCTGGCCGGATTATGGCTAGCAGTAAACATAGCCGCTGGGAGGTTTAGGTGACCCGAAGCAAAGTATGACTCGTCGGTGGAGCATAAGCCGATAGAGATTACATCTGCACCACGCTTTGTTGCTCCCCTGGCAAAAGCGTCGGCAAAAATCGGAGAAGAATCACGCATGTCATGCCCAACGACCACCGACTTACCGGTGTGTTCCAACTCATCAACAAAACCAGCAGCTAGAGCTTCAACAACTTCCTCAGTTAGGTCGATGCCGACTAGTCCTCTAACATCGTAGGTTTTTACTATCGCATCCCAATTAACGGTCATCGTGCGCCTTCCCTCAAAGTTCAAGAATACAATGAAGCATGACCGCCAAACGCTCCAGAGATCGGCATGGCCGAGGGGTGAGGCACTCCTTGACCGGAGCGCTGTATAGGACAGGTGGCTCAAGCCAAGACCAGTTCAGGGTGATCGTTGAATCTACAGTCGAATACATCAAAGACAGGTGGCCTGAAGAGCTTGGGAAACTAAAGTATTTAATTTTGGATGCCCCAATCCTTGGAGTTAACTCAACCTATGTCAAAAGGTGGGCAACTCGGCCAGAAAGCATGACTGTTGTTTTATATCGACTCCCGATCACCCGACTGGACCAGGTTGGCTCAGTAGTTGAGGAGAGGGTGCGCATCGAGCACCATGTCTTTGAAGCAGCTGCTGCATTAATCGGCAAGGAACCTTGGGAACTAATTTTCGGTGATGACGAAGATTAGTGAACACTAATTTTTACTTGACCACTGATATTCTTTTCATCCAAAACAGGAATCGCTGAAACCCTGCCCTGAACGTCAATAATCAAATTTGCTCTGATTGGGGAATCGCTTGGAGTTATTCCTATTGCAATGCCTGGGGCAGCCCTAACTACTTCCTCGGATAAGGCATTGACCCTGCGAATTACAGTTGCTGATCCAATTGTCAAACTAACCGAAGTCGGTTTATTACTGGCGTTTACTAAGGACAGCTTGGAAATGCCAGCTTTGGGAACTGCGATGAATCTGGTATCAGTAAATTCAGCTGCAGCGTTGATCCAAGCAAAGTCGGTATAGGAATCACTCAGCACCGAGCTGCGCACCAGACGGATAGCTGACCGCACTGGAACATCGGACTGAAGTACTCCAAAGTAATCGCCATCGTGAAGTCCATTGACATTGAAATCTGAAACTTTTCCAGCTGGAGCAACAAGTTGCAATACAGTGCCAAAGGTCTCCGGTGTTGTTCCTAGAATCTGCAAAGTTATTTTGGCATCTGCCCCACCTGGCACATAAACCCTCAACAGGTTTTGCACATCAGCATAACGGGGTCCCTTTTTTCTAAGTTTGGCCGAGGCTAGACTTCCTCGGACTAGAATTCCTGGGAAATAATTTTCTGTTGCCAGAGTTTCGCTCGGTGAAATGTAATCTGCACCACTTGCCGAAAGCCCGCGAACGGCTTTCTGCTGGATGAATGCAGTTATTGATCCCCCTTGGCTTTGAACATGGACGGCAATAGATTCGGAGTTCAAGACAAAGCTGGCTAAAGGCAGAACCGTGGTTTTGCCCTTTGGCACTGAAATCCCGGTTAGGCCAGCTGAATGAGAATTTCCATTCTCGGTAAATATCTCTAGATCAACTGTGGCATCAACCAATGATGCGTTATTCAAAATCAGCAAGGCTTCCCTGCCAACCTTGGTTGAACCGCCAACTAGCCAGAATTCACTCTGCGGTCTCAGACACGGAGCAGCCAGTAAGCCGCGTATTTGCTTCACAGTGCTCAACTGAATCTGGTTAGCAGTCAGCAGGGTCGAGCCTTGTGCTGTCTTTCCGGTTTGATCTTTTACCCGCAGGGTTTGGCTGTTCCGGATTCCCGAATCAAGATCCTGACGGTTTGCAAAACCCGTCACCTGCCGCAGGCCAAACAAACTCAAAGTTGTATTGTTAGCGCCTGAATAAGAAATTGATGCTGTGGCTTTACCACTTCTTCCAAAGCCAGTTACAGAAGTGCCATTCTTTCCACCGGCTAGCAGGGCAGGTCCATTGCAATTCAACTGCAGATCTTTAGCACTAACTTGGTAAGTTGAACTCGATGCCCCGGTTGTCTGGAAAGTGGGCATCAGGTTTGTCGCAAAAACTAGCCCGGTTCCGATCAGGGCTACCAGCAACAACCTGGCAAAACGAATAACCATCATTGCTCCGGCTCCGGTTCGGCAAGCTCATTGCTGACCCGCTGCTTTCTTCCTCTTGCCGTTGGAAGAGCAAGCAGGATAAATCCGACTAGAACCGCGGATTGAATTCCCTTGGTAACCGACCAAAGATCCCCTCCAGCCGAGGTAGCTTCGTTGGCTAACTTAACTCGCCATAATTGCCCAAATTCGGTGATGCCGACCTGATCTAGTTCGGCTGCGGTATTCAGGGCAATCTGGATTTCCCCGTTAGCACTGGATTTTGGAACCAATACATAGCCAATCTCGGACTGCTCCAGTGATTTGGCCAAGGACTTGCCGTTTGCCGAAACTAGGTTGGCTACCAAGGTTGCTAACTCCTGCTTGCCAGGATAGTCAGCAGAGGTATTTGCTGGGCTTAGCCGATAGGCGGTAGAAATCTTGTCTAACTTAATCCCAGTTGGATTTATGATTTCAGCCCTAAACGACTGACTGTCCCCGTTATCTGAGGAACTTATTACCAACATTCGATACTGATGATCAGATTGGGCGCTAGCGGTGAAGATTGCTGGCAGGTTCCTACTTTCACCAAAACTAATCAGTGTAGGTTGTGAGGCAAAGCCATAAATCAGCGGGCAAACCACTGCCACAAAAATAGTCGTGAGCCAAATTCTTCTGAAGCCAACCCTAAGAAGTGCATCTAGCCAAATGGCAATAGCCAGCAATAGGCAAAGACTAACCATCATGGCACTTGGTGCCGGGCTGTCATAGACCCAATCAGCTTGCTTCAGGAAAATTGAACCGATACCACCAGAAGTAAATTTCAGGTTGGACACCAGCAGGATGTTTGCCGCTGCAACTAACGCTAAAAGCCAGAGACCAAATATAGGACTCTGTCTCGAAAGCAAACTCAATAAAGCCAAACCAATAAAACCTAAAACAAACCAGCCGAGCGATTTATCTTGACCCAGTATTGATGTCACAAAATCCGGCTGACCAGTTGAAAAACTAATCGTTGGGTCAGCAAGAACTCCAAGTGGGTTTCTAAGCGTCAAAACGTGGAATAAGAAATATGGCGTGCAGATAACCAGTGTCGGCAGTCCAACAAGGAGCGCTGTCACCAAACGCTTTCTCATAAAGAATAAGAAACAAACAAAAATCACGAGCAGGACCAGCAACGAATTTGGCGCTGCCGCTGTGGCGACCATTAGCAGAATTGCGGCAGCGGCAATCCAGGACCAGCCCTGTTCAGTGGATCGAACTGATGAGCTAATTCCAACTCGAGTTGATCTACTCAGGCAGAACAAGAGCCAGGGTAAAACTATGAAGAAAACTACTGCCGGATAATTTCCTTGGCTTTGAGCAAGATTGAAGGAAGGCCAAAAGACATAGAGCAGAGCCAAAACAATTCTTAATGAATTTCTCTGGGTTGCCAGGGAAATGGCTCGCCAAGCACCGAAGAAAGCAATTGCCTTAGCTAACAGCAGCAGATAAGAAAGCGCTAGGTTTGGCGACCAGAAAGTTAGCGAACCAATTATCAGTAGCACCCAGTTAAACGGATCGCTAGGAGCTGCCAGTCCTAGACCAATGTGTTGGTAACTAGCTCCGGTGTTAGCAAAAAGTTGCAACCAGCTGTCACTAAGCGGCAATGTGAATCCACCGATAACGGCCTGCCCAATTGGAAAGTAATTGATTGAAATAGCGACCAACCCGAGCATTACCCACAGCCCACCACCGGAAGCGAAGCTCAAAACCGATTTGCTATCGGCAGCGGAATCAAAACTTGTTAGATTGCTCTTCTGCTCGGCAAGTTCTAAAGCGAGTCTGGATCTGGTCCTAACCGCCTCGGCACTGGCAAATAGCGCACCCAGCGTTTTGGCAGAAAAACCATGGCGATCTCGAACTCGCGCCCTAAAAGTAAAAAACGCCCAGAAGTTAGCCCGCAACGACAACCAGATTCGATCCGGCCGTTTGACCAACATCAACCAAAAAACCTGAAACACCGAGTAGAGCGGCAGACTGAGCCAATACAAAAAGGCAAACACTATTGGCAGTTGTGAAATTCTCAGGTGATTTGTGGCCCTCGCCAAAGCAAGTTTGCTCGACCCTTTGAGCCAACGGCGAGATCTTTTGTTGTGAATTGAAAGTTCTGCGTGAGCCACCCTGGAAGTTGGAACCACCACTACTCGATAGCCAGCATGATGAGCCCGAATTCCAAACTCAATGTCTTGAGCTAAATAAGGTGCAGCTAACGAGAAACCCCCTAGGTCTGCCCAGAGGTTGGCTCTGACCAACATGGAGTTTGTGCTGACTGCCAAAACGTCACTCATTGAGTCGTGTTGCTTTTGATCGAATTCGTCATTGACTAGCGAGAATGGTCGATAGCTCTTGGTCAAAGTCAGGCCCTGTTGAACTATCAATTTTGCATTATCAACGGCAACTTGCTTTGACGCTGCTATTCCGACTAAAGGTGACAACTCTAGAGTTCGAGCAAGTTCGGCTAAAGCGTGAGCTTCTGGAATGCTATCGTCATGCAGTAACCAGATAGCAATCTCATCGATGTTTTCATAGCCGGTCAAAACTTGTTTGATACCGGTTGCGGCTAATTCGGCAAAATTCGCCTGCTCATCAATAAATACAACTGCATGCTTTGAGGATCGTTTTGTAAAATCTTCGAGAACTTTTTTTACTTCATCATCATCGGAAGTATCAACAACTAAAACTCGATCAGATTGAAATGTTTGCTTTTCAACTGCTCGAAGGCAGCTATTTAGAAAATTGGGTTGGTCGTTAGAGATTACGACCGTCACCACACGCAAACTCATGCTGTGGCCTTACTCGAGACTAAGCGCGACGCTTTAGCTTGCGACGTTCGCGCTCGCTTAGGCCACCCCAGATGCCAAAGCGTTCGTCGTTGGCTAGAGCGTAATCCAAGCACTGCTGGCGAACATCACAACCATTGCAAATCTTTTTAGCATCTCTGGTAGAACCTCCTTTTTCGGGAAAGAAGGCCTCAGGGTCCGTTTGCGAACAGATTGCATCTCGTTGCCAGGCTAGAGGGTTGGTGTCTGAATTCGGGTCCACTCCGATAAGACGCTTGATGATTGGGTCAATAAACCAGTCGTCGGCCGCTTTCGGACGATCATCGTCGTTCAGACTCATTAAATTATTCCTCTCGAAAACCGCAAGAAACCAATAGCGGATTGCACTGTTGTAATTACACCAATGTGAGACCCGTCATGTCAAGTTGACAAGCCCAATAATCCAAAGTGTTATCAAGGTTTAATATGCGTTTTTGGGCCAAAA
>DDPP01000044.1:14578-21598 GCA_002342255.1 Micrococcales bacterium UBA2465 | reverse complement strand
TCATTGTGGATGATCTAAGCTTCGGACTTAATAGTCGTATCGGTGAGACCAAACTAATTGAACTAGATCTAGCCTCCCCCGAGGCAATGGCAGAGCTTGTAGAGATTTTTCAGGATCATGAAATTGACGGAGTTATCCACTTAGCAGCGAGAAAAAGTGTTGCCGAATCGGTGGCCAGACCTGACTATTACCAAGAGCAAAATGTTGGTTCAGTGATTAACTTGCTATCAGCAATGAAACAAGCAGAAGTAACCAGGATGGTTTTCTCATCCAGTGCCGCTGTTTATGGATCTCCCGAGGTCCCCTCAGTCGATGAGGATTATCCTTGCGAACCAATCAACCCATATGGTCAAACCAAACTGATGGGTGAAGAACTAATCCTAAATGCCACAAAAGACTGGGGCCTGCGAGCAGTCGCCCTTCGATACTTCAATGTTGCTGGCGCTGGCTTTGATGATCTCGGTGATTCTTCGGTAGCAAACCTCATTCCGATTGCCTTGAACGCAGTGAGGGAAAATAAACCTGTTCAAGTCTTTGGCAGCGACTGGCCAACCGTTGATGGAAGTTGCGTCAGAGATTACATCCATGTCGCTGATCTTGCCGATGCTCACATCGCCTCATTGGATTACTTGGATTCGGATAGCAGAAACCACTATGTCTTCAATGTTGGAACGGGCAGTGGATCTTCAGTTCTCCAGGTAATTCAAACTCTGAGCGAAGTTATGAACCAAGAAGTTCTATTTGAATTGACAGACCGCAGACCAGGCGACCCAGCTGCCCTTTCAGCCAAAGTAGACAGAATCAACCAAGAACTTGGCTGGCGAAGCAAATATGATTTGAAAGAAATTATTGCTAGCGCGCACCGAGCTAGTTTGAACTAATTGCCAGATACGCCTCACCGGAACCGGTCAAACTAAAAGTTTTGGCATCCGCAGACAGGTAAACGGCCTCACCCAGGTTTATTACTTCTCGTTCTGCTTGGCTAGTTGAAATTGCGATTGAACCACCAACACAGAGCACAATGGCATCGCCAGGTAAATTCAAATCAATCAGTAAGTTAGTTGAACTAACCACTGCTCGATAAAAAGTGAACTCCGCTGTTGGGATGGCAAACTGCTCCAATCCTTTAGCTAATTCCCTCGTTTGGCAAAGTTGGACTGAAGTGTCCTCAAACACCAAGACTCTTTCCAACTCATCGACATCGATGTGTTTAGGGGTTAAACCGCCCCGCAAAACATTGTCGCTGGCTAACATCACCTCTACGCCGAGTCCAGAGAGATAGGCATGTGGCATACCTGCCGGAACAAAGATGGCTTCCCCGCGGGAAATAATCTGATGATTAAGAACAAGTGCGGAGGCAATACCTCGGTCGTGACCGTGATGATTGGCCAGGTGGGAAACTAAGTCGACCAGATTAGGCGACTGGGTAGCCAAATCAACAAATTCTGCAATAAAGGCTTCGGAGATTTCGGGAGATCGCATGCTGTCAAGGAATACCCGGCGAATTCCTTGTTCCTCGCTCAGCCACTGAAGCCAACGATTTAGCACTTCCTCGGTATGCTGACTCGGACCCAAGTCAATTAACTCTTCAATTTTTTCAGTAATAATTCTGGGGTCACTAAAACCCACCAGTGCTTCGAAACTAGGGCTCAGAGCAACTATCATTTCCGGTTTAGCTCGATCATCCTTATAGTTTCGATGGCCAGCGGTAAGCGGAATACCAGCTTGCTCTTCTAAGGCAAAACCTAGTTTGGCCTGTTCTGGATTGGGATGAGCTTGAATGGAAAGCGGTGCTTCGGCAGCTAAAATCTTCAGAAGAAATGGAAGTCGTTTACCGATTAGTTCGTAAAGCGAACCTTCATTCGCTTCTACCTTGGTCGGTGAACCATCATGAGTGCCAAACCAAATCTCTGCCATGGGCTGACCCGTTGCTGGAACTCCAAAATAATCACTAATCAGGGACTTGGATCCCCAGGAGTAATCAAGGGCTTGGTTGGTTAGCTTTACTAGCACCTTACTAGCCTAGTAATCACCTCTACCGGATGGCAGAGTTTTGTCTAGACTTGAAAAACTAATGAAAAATAGGGAAAAAACTCAGCAGGTCCTGACCAAAATAACTGGTTACATGGCGCTACTTACCCTAATTCTCGGAGACTACCTATTCGCCAATAACTTTGTGAGTCTAACTCCAAGCTGGATTGCGTGGCTGGCCTTAGCGCTACTTACGGTAATCTCGGCTGGCTACCTGCTGTTCCAAACAGACTGGAAGAGAGTTTTCAAGCAGATACCAATAGAACTTATTTTGTTGCTGGCTCTGATGATTGGCGGTGCAGCTTGGTCTGCCTACCCGTCAACCACAGCGATCAGTTTTGCAATACAAGTCGGGGTGACCACACTTGCCTTATTCTTTGTTGCCTCATTTAGCTGGCGACAAATTATAGAAATCTTTTCGACAGCACTTAGGGTTATCATCTTCAGTTCGATCTTGATAGACCTTGCTGCTTCGGTGGCTAAAGAATATATATCTAACTTTTTGCCAGCGTCAATGCCAGAACTTCACCAAGCGTTGAACAGCCACTCCCATTTATTCGATGGTGGTCGAGCTGTTGGGATATTGGGAAATGCCAATTACACCGCTGCCTGGGCTGTCATCGGTGTGATTACTTTTGCTATTGAAATTGTTATTCAAAGACCGCGGCGAATGCTTTCATTAATCTCGCTAAGTGCTTCGCTCGCCATCTTTGCAGGTACTAAGTCAGCAGGAATGATTTTTGCAACAGTTGCAGTGGTGTTGGCAGCCATAGTTTCCCTGCTCGCCGAAGGCAAAGATCGACAAACCAGACATATTTACTACCGAGCTGCTTGGACTGTTGCAGGGATAGCAGGTTTCTTAGTTCTGGTGTTTCGCGGTTCAGTTTTCGAGTTTCTTGGAAAGAGCCCGGACATGACCCACCGAAGCTATATCTGGCGAAAAGTCTTTACTTTTATTTCCCAACGACCGTTGGAAGGTTGGGGTTTTTCTGGAGTATGGGATCCGAATACCAAACCTTTTGGGAATCTGATCGTCATTAACGGGACAAGATACTTTCAAGCCCACAATACCTACCTGGATCTCTGGCTCCAGCTTGGACTAGTTGGACTCGGTTTGTTTCTTATCTTGATTGTTCGAACTTTCATCAAAACCTGGCGACTTGGAGTTCACCACAGCAACGCACTTTACCTGTGGCCGCTATTGCTATTGATTACCCAGTTAGTCAGAGGGATAACTGAATCAAGATTGCTCATCCAGTCCGCCATGTTCATGCTGATTTTATTTGCGGTAAAAAGCTATGACCCCGAAGATCTGTTAGAAGAAAAACTCAATACTACAAAAATGAATCAGCTGGAAAAATTGAGGCTGCGCAAGGCTAAATCAAGGTAACTTGAGTACTTGTCCTATTCGAATCCGGTCAGCATTCACGATCCCATTTAGATTCATCAGCGCGGCAACTGTCGTCCCAAATTTTGCTGCAATCGCACTCAGGGAATCGCCGAAGACAATCGTGTATGTCTTCGGTTTCGGAGTTGGCTTTGGTGAAGGAGTTGGCTTAACCCCACCACCCAAATCAATCTGATCACCGATAGATAAATTGTCAATAAAACTCTGGTCAACCCAAATCAAAGGTGGTTCAGAGACGTTATCTTTCTTGTAATCAGCGAGGGTCTTGAAAGGTAAGGCTTTTGATTTAGAAATCTTATAAGCCTGGAATCTGGTCTTACCTGTCTTCTGGTCTTTTATTCGGACACCCACATAGTGACCAAAACTTTGATCTGTAATAGTGATCAGTGAACAGGTGGCATCACTTAAAACTGTGGCGCGTCCAGGAAAATCTTTAGCCACAGACAATTGAGTTTCATAGGCCCGGTCATTGGCCACCAGATAAATCTGACCGGCACAAGAAATCTTGTATGAATTGAGTTGTTCTTGGTTCTGATACCCAATCAGCTGCAATTTGGTTAGCGGTCTGGGTTGCGGCCAGGGAAGCTTGGCCGAATTGGTGCCGATGGTAACTAAACGATTTTCTCCATCAACAATCCCAATCACGCCGGTGCTTCGATTCTTAGTTACCAAACCAGTTGGGAACACCATAACTCCCTTTGGGATCAGAGCGAAACCGGAAGGGCTCAAACTAATTACCGCCTGACTGGCCATACCGTTACCCAGCACCGAGCGGTCAGCAGAATTGAACGTTGATCGAACAATGTTGTTTTTTAACAGGTAAATAGTTTTCTCATTTGAAGGTTTGACGTAATCAAAACCCGTCAGCGATACTCCCGCAACAGTGGGAATGAAATTCAGCACCTCATTTGGAAGCGGCACTGTTTGTTTGGTCCAATTAGCTGTGTCGGTCACCGCGAGCTTGCCCTGTTCGGTGAGCAGCCATGTTTTCTCGTCATCATCTGTGACCAAACTCTTGATTATCCCGGTATTGGAAATTCCACTTAGTCCGTCTACACCCAAAGTTCCAGAAGTCTGCTTAAACCATTTAGTGAAATCTAAATCAGTTCTTGTTGCTGGGTCAATGTCATAGAACGCACCTGAAACTATTACCCCTTCGCGGTTAGTTGTTCGATTATTAAATAGGCTTCCGTCTAAAGCCACCGGAGGGCCCCAAGGCAGATAACCATAATCTTTTAGCTGCAAAGGTGATGGAGCCATTGGTTGTATTCCAGCTTCAGCGAGCGAGGCGTCATCTAATACTTCGCGTTTTTGTCCGTTTTGAATTAGAACTCGAGAACCATCCGCATTAGTAATCATCGATGAAATGCCGAGCTCGGTCAGCGGCAACCGAATCGTAGTCAGAGCTCCCAGCTGGTCCTGCGTCCACTCCACTGCTTTAGAGCAATCCAATCCCAGGTTCAAAGCTTTAGTGCAATCCAATGGATATTTATCAGTAGCAGTGATCATGAAGTATGAAGGTTTGGCTGGCGCTACCGCAACTGTCTTTACAACGTTGAGAATGTCAGGTCGAAACATTCCCGTCTTTAGCGCATCCAACTGGACTCTAGTTAGCTCAACTGCTTTAGAGCAATCCAATCCCATGTTGGTGGCTTGATCGCAGTTGGACAGCAAAAACTTTTGCCCTCCGCTAACAAAGAAGTAAACGCTAACTCCATTTACTGCAGGGGTCTTCACCAGACGAGTCAGTGGAATTCCAGTGGGAAAGGAATCTAAATAGTCTTGAGAAATTTCACCCAGCGGACCAAGTGGAGCTAGATCTTGAACCATATTCGGATCCGATAACGGATACTTTACGTCGTTGGAAATAAAGTAGGGGTCACTGGTTGCGCTCTTGAGTAAGAAACCACCACCGATAGGGCTTCCAAACCAGTCCCAATAAAACCGCCAAAAGTTTCTATTTCCGTAAGCAGAGCACCTATCCCCAGAGCCTCGAAGGTTGTTAAGTGCCGCATCGTTTGGTGTGTATGGAGTGTAGTAGTAGAGATTTGCCGTTGCTTGGCTCTTCAAAAGAAAAGTCCTTTTTCCACAGTTTTTACTAGCTACCTCGTTGTAATCAATTGAAATCGTTCTGCCTGGTCGAAGGTATGTGAATGAACCATTTGGATCTCCATACCACTGGAATTGACCGGCAGCTTTGTAAAGCTGATTGAACAGCCCAACCCAAACTTTTCCGCATATACCTGGATCGCTATCAGGGCAGCCATAGCCCATGGCAGCTCGATACATGTAAGGGGAAGGAATTGTTGCCTGCACCAAACCTTGCTCTTTTTGTAGAGTTACCAGCAGAACCCTCGGGTTGATGCCACAGGCTCTGGCAATGTCATAGATCATTTGGGCTGCGGAAATATTGCTCTTTGCCGGCATGTAAGCACACTTACCCGGATCAGCTTGCTTTTCCGGCGTATCCGCTTTGTAATTCCTCAAACAAGGCATGCCACTGCTTCCAGACTTGCAAACTGGAACCTGTGATTCTAAAAATCTTTGAATATCATCGACTGTCATGGTGCCAAAGTCATAAAACACACTGTCGCTAATAATCAAACCCGGATCAAAATTGCTGCCATCGAGGGCTTTGGCTGGTTCAACCGCGCTCAGCCCAATTAGAGCCAGTAACGCGGAGAGCGTTACGGCTAGAAATCGACTGAACTTGGTCTTTCTCACTAAATAGTTACCCCTGTTGCTGATGAAACACCATGCTTGCTGGCCGAGTCATAAGTGACAGTGAATGAACCTGAACCTTTGGGTAGCTCACCCAGCGGAATCTCTAGCGGGTGGCATTGAGTATTTGCGGCATTAGATTCGGCTGTAACCGTCGCTGTGATAGTTTTACCACCACCGGTGAAAGTCAAAGTGCAATTGCCACCATCTTCACTGAAGTTAGTAACCTGTGCAATCACTTGGAGAATTCCATTTGAGTTGTCTACGTAAGAATCAATAATCTCAACAACAGCATTGGCTTTATCGGTGGGATCTGGGGTTGGGGTAGAGGTATCGCTACCGGTTGGCAGTGGGGTGTCAGTGTTTGTCTTAGTTGGGTTATTGGTTGGTTTACCCCAATTCGGATAAAGCAAAGAACAACCGGACAGGGTAATGATCAAAATGGCACTCGTGGCCAAAATACCTAGTTTTCTCATGTTTTTAGACTAACTTTTAGAGTCCAAAAAACTACTGAAGCAAACAATACAAACCTATTGATACTTTTTTAGATTGTGGGCAATCTTTGCTCTTATGTAGTTGTAATCGGGGTTAGCCGAGTTTATTCGATAGTCGTCTGCGTTAGTCAGCGCAACTGAATGCAATCCATGGCTTTTAGCCTTGAGAGCCAGATCCATCAAGCCAGGAACACTACCTGCAGGGATGTCTGTTCTAATTAGCTTTGAACTTGCACCAGCAATGGCATTGAACTTTAGAACCAAAGTCGGAAGATCAAGTTTCTTCAATACAATGTTTTCGACCTCACGCTGGCGCTTCATCCGATCGTAGTCATTGGTGTTATGCCTGCTTCTGGCATACCAAAG
>DDPP01000044.1:8800-14546 GCA_002342255.1 Micrococcales bacterium UBA2465 | reverse complement strand
GTGCCATCACGATACTGCTGCTTACGATTCGAATCCGATGGTTCATATGACTGAATACAGTCTTGCTGACCACCAATTGGCAAAGCTTTCTTGACTGTTACATCAATCCCACCTATGGCATCAATTAGCCCGGTGAAGTTCCGCATGTTGATTAGCACATATGCGTCAATCTTCAACCCAGTTATCCACTGGACCGCTGACTTGGTAGCTTCTATTCCTGAAGTTGAGCCTTGGCTGTGAGCTTTTGGATAGATGTATGCGTAATTATCAATCGTGGCTTTGTAAATTGCATTAAGTAAACAATCACCACCGCAGTTGTGATCAAATCCATAAGGGTAAATTTTGTGGATTGGAGTACCTGGAGTGAATCTGATATGAGTTAGGTTTCTCGGTAACCCGATATTTACTGCCTGTCCGGTATCTGCGCTTATCGAAAGAACAGAGATGCTATCTGGTCTTAGACCAAAGCGATCTGAACCGGAGTCTCCCCCGAGCACCATAATGTTGTATCGACCTTTGTGTGGCTCTAAAGACCCAGAATTTACAAAAGTTGAAGAAACAAAGCCAGATGCACTAAGTGCAGTTGAACCAATAGTGCCCTGGAAGAAAGCACTAAAACCGGTTGAGACTAAAACCAAAAGAGCAACTAAGGTTTTTGATTTACTGTGTGTCATAGCCAAGGACATAAGTCGCAATGAATCTAAACCAAAGAAAGCCACCAGTGCCGCGTAAATAATGAACAGGATTCCCAGGGGTATTGCGACGAACGGTGTCATCAAAAGGCTAAAAAGTGCAACCTTTGAAACAAGTGACAGAAAAAGTGCAATCAGCAAGAAACCCCAAAAGCCGAAAGTGAAGAGTAAGCCGAGCCGACCAATTTTTCTATTCCCAGTTAGGGTTTGCACTGAACCTGGGATTAGAAAGTTTAGAAAAACAATCCACCAAGCTCGCTTGATGATTTGTCGAGAGTCAGCGTTCCGAATGTCCCGAAACGGAGTCGAAGCTTCGGTCAAGTTAGCTCTTGAGTTCATATTTGAGACTTGAGATTCTTATTCTTTTGAGCAACCTGCTCTTTCAAGGAATCACTAAATTGTGAGAGTGCTTCTGCAACTCTTGAATCGAAAGCTCCGATGATTCTAGCTGCCAAGATTCCTGCATTTCTCGCACCATCAATGGAGACAGTTGCAACAGGAATGCCAGCGGGCATCTGAACTATTGAAAGCAGAGAGTCCATGCCATCTAGATTCTTTAGTTTGACCGGAACACCAACTACCGGAAGTGTGGTCACCGATGCGATCATGCCAGGCAGATGAGCGGCTCCGCCAGCTCCAGCAATAATAACTTTCAATCCTCGATCGGCAGCGGCTTTGCCCCACTCCATCATGCGCTCTGGCGTTCGGTGGGCTGATAGAACTTCAACCTCGTATTCAATGCCAAATTCTTTTAAGGCCTGGGCTGCATCACTCATCACAGTCCAGTCGCTATCAGAGCCCATTACTACGCCGACTAATGGTTGGGTCATGGGCTTCTCCTAGGTAATTAATACATTGCAATTTTAGATTCGGGACCTAGAAAAATGGGTTAGGCGTGCAATGAGCGCTTGGCTTCCAGCGCTATTTCTCTGGCTTTATCTATTGACTCATCGGACAGAACGGTGATGTGAGCCATCTTTCTGCCCTTCCTAGCTGTTTTTCCATATCCATGGAAATACACTCCAGCCTCTTCAAGAGTTGCTGTGTAGTGCTCAACAAAAGTGTTGTTGTCGTCCACTCCGAGTAAATTCACCATTACGGCAAAAGGTTTTGTTGGAGTGGTATCACCTAATGCTAAATCTGCAACAGCACGCAGGTGTTGTTCGAATTGGCTGGTCCTTGACCCTTCAATGCTGAAGTGTCCTGAATTATGTGGACGCATAGCTAACTCATTGATCAGCAAAATACCTGATTCAGTTTCAAACATCTCAACGGCTAGATTCCCAGTGACTTGAAGACCTTCAGAAATTCGTTTAGCGAGCATGGCTGCCTGAATCTGATCCGCATTTGGAGCAGGTGACAACGCTTCTGAACAAACTCCATCGCGTTGAACTGTTTGAACAACCGGCCATGACTTCCACTCACCAGAGACATTTCTTGCCGAAAGCTGAGCTAGCTCTCTAACGAAATTTACTTTTTCTTCAATCAATAACGGTTTACCAAGTGACAGCCAAGATTTGGCATCGTCGACACTTCTAACCACCATGACACCTTTACCGTCGTATCCTCCGGCCGGTGTTTTTAGAACAGCAACACCTCCATGCCCATCCAAGAATTCTTGAACATCAGCTTCAGTATTGACCTTTGCCCAAGCAGGCATTGGCAGTCCAAGTTCAGTCAAGCGCTTTCGCATCTCTAATTTGTTTTGAGCAAACTTTAGAGCATTACTGCTTGGCTGAAAAGAGAATCCTTCAGCCTCTAAAGTTTCGATGATCGGAAGAGGAACATGTTCATGATCGAAAGTAATTACATCTACCGTCTTGGCAAAGGCCCTGACTATTGCTAGGTCGTTGTAATCCCCAACCATGGTAGCCGATGACTTCGCTGATGAATCTTCTGACTCAGCTAAAACTTTTAGTTCGATGCCTAGAGATTCGGCTGCTGGAATCATCATGCGAGCTAACTGTCCGCCACCGATAACACCAATTGTTTTGATCACGAGTTATTTTCTCATGCCTTGGCGTTGGACTAAATAGCTCTCTAAATCTCTAACCAGCCGCTTGGCCTTAGGGACCTCTTTCAACACCAGATCTGTTCCATTCTCTCTATGGATCTTCACGTTTCCTGAACCCCTCAACCAATTCAGCATTCCTCGGCTCAGACTGACACCAGTAATCTCACCCCAGGAAACTTCTTCAGTCTTTGATCCGCTCAAACCTTTATGAATTACCACCCGGTTACTCGTGATCTCATACCTATTTGTGAAATATCGAAGTGATGGGAATAGCCAAAAGAACAGTCCTAAACCAAGGCAGACCCCCAAAAGAGTTTGATGTTGCCAAAGTTCAGAAAGTTTTGGATCGATAAAGAAAAAACCTGCTCCGATTAGACCTAGCACTAAAACTGGAAAAACTAAAACAGACCCGTGTCTTCTGAGCACGGCATATTCAGTTTCAGTGAAGGAGGTTGTTGACACATCTCTATTGTCGCAAGTGTTGAATGTCTCCTGCGGCAACGGCACGAATCTCAGTTGGATTAGTCATAGCAACTAGCAGCCTGCCCTGCGGGTCCAAACCTGCAGCGTGACCTACAAAACTTGTTTCGTCAGGAAGGATTACCTGAACTTCTCTACCAACAGTTCCGCTTGCTGCTAAAACTTCATCGAGTAATCCGCTTGAAGAGGCATCAGCCTCAGAGTCCACAAAACTTTCGTACAGCCTTTTCAAACTAGCTAAGTAGCGCACCAAAATATCGTCTAATCCAAAGCCAGTGACCCCGTGAAGCTTTAGCGATGTTGCATTTACTATTGGTAATTCTTCTTTTGATTGAGTTAGATTCAGCCCTGCTCCGACAACTACAGATTTTCCGTCAGGTGAAAGCTCCGATAGAACACCAGATATTTTTTCTCCATTGACCAAAACATCATTCGGCCACTTTAGTTTGACTTGCTCAGGGTCAATCAAACTAGCAACTGCATTTCTCATGGCAAGACCGGCCAACAGTGGGAACCAGCCATATTGTTCTAGTGAAACAGCTCTTGGCCTAAGTAACACTGAGACAGCCAGTGCTTTACCGGGTTGAGCCACCCAAGTTCGATCCATTCTGCCTCGACCAGCAGTCTGGTTATCAGTCAATACAACGGAGAAGTCGGGCCACGCCATAGCTTGGGCAGCTTCTAATAAATAGGTGTTTGTTGAGCCTATTTCAGGCAGATATTCCAATTTGCTGGCAAATTCTTTACTCGCAGATAACTCCATAGCCTTTAGGTTAGACCCTCCAACCGACACCTCTTGGATAGAGTTGCAGTGAGCCTTTCAAAGTTATTGGAGCTAGAGCTGTGAAAAACGAGAATGAACCAGACCTGTCAACAACTGCAGGCAAGATTGAAGATCTCCGTAAGCGTTACCACGAGGCTGTTTACGCCTCTGGTGAAGCAGCCATCGCGAAACAGCATGCTCGCGGCAAAAAAACCGCCCGCGAACGCATCGAATTGCTGTTAGATGCGGGTTCATTTGTTGAAATGGATGAATTCGTCAGACACCGCTCCACTGCTTTCGGTATGGAGAAGAACCGTCCTTACGGTGACTCAGTGGTTACAGGAATTGGCACTATTGGTGGCCGTCAAGTAGCCCTCTTCTCCCAAGACTTCACCATCTTCGGTGGTTCACTCGGTGAAGCTGCTGGAAACAAAATCATCAAGATTATGGATCTGGCTATCGCAACAGGAGTCCCGCTAATTGGAATTCTTGATTCCGGAGGTGCACGAATCCAAGAAGGTGTTATTGCTCTTGGTAAGTATGGAGAAATCTTCAAGCGTCACACCATGGCGTCTGGAGTTATCCCCCAGATTTCTATCATCATGGGCCCAGCTGCCGGTGGTGCAGTTTATGGCCCAGCGTTAACCGACTTTGTAATCATGGTTGATAAAACCTCAAACATGTTCGTCACCGGCCCCGATGTAATCAAAACCGTGACCGGTGAACAAGTTGAGATGGAAGCCTTAGGTGGAGCTCTAGCTCACAACCAAACCTCAGGGGTAGCTCATTACCTAGCTTCTGATGAAGAAGATGCCCTTGACTATGCAAAAGCACTTCTTAGCTATCTTCCAGAGAACAACTTGAGTGAATCAATTGTTTACGAAACCAACCATTCCATGGAAATCACCGATGCAGATCGCGAATTGAATACCATCATTCCTGACTCACCGAACCAACCGTATTCAATGACTAAAGTCATCGAAGCGATTGTTGATGATGGTGAGTTCTTGGAAGTTCAACCGTTGTTCGCTCCAAACATTATCATCGGCTTTGCCAGAGTTGCTGGACAGTCAGTTGCCATCATTGCCAACCAGCCAACTGCTCTAGCCGGAACGCTGAACATTGATGCTGCTGAAAAAGCAGCAAGGTTTGTTAGATTCTCTGACGCTTTCTCAATTCCAGTTCTTACTTTGGTTGACGTACCAGGTTACCTACCAGGAACAGATCAGGAGTGGGCAGGAGTTATTCGACGTGGAGCTAAGTTGCTATATGCCTATGCGGAAGCAACCGTTCCTCTGGTTACCGTTATTACCCGCAAAGCTTACGGGGGCGCATACATCGTTATGGGCTCTAAGCAACTTGGTGCTGACATCAACCTGGCTTGGCCAACCGCTGAAATTGCCGTTATGGGTGGCCAGGGAGCTGTGAACATTCTGTTCCGCGACAAGATCAAAGAAGCTGAAGAGTCCGGTAAAGATGTAAATGCAGTCAGGGCCCAACTTGCAGCTGAATACACCTATAACGTAGCTAGCCCATTCCTGGCTGCTGAACGTGGCGAACTTGATGGCATCATCGAGCCAGCTGCAACCAGAGTCAGCGTAATTCGAGCACTAGCTGCCTTGAAGACCAAGCGGGCTTCCACCCCACCCAAGAAACACGGAAACATACCTCTTTGATGCAAGAGCCTATGGACCAAGCCATCAAGGTGGTTCGCGGAAACCCAACTCCCGAAGAGTTGGCTGCCGTTATCGCTATCTTGGAGGCTGCCCATGCCGAGCAGGTAACCAGCGCTAAGCG
>DDPP01000044.1:2323-8731 GCA_002342255.1 Micrococcales bacterium UBA2465 | reverse complement strand
GATTAGACCTCGCTGTCCAACAGGACTAGATTTGGATTACCTTATTTAGTCTGAAAGGACAGCAATGTCACGTGAACAAACCAAGCTAGATCAACTAGCTGAAACGTGGGTTGACAAGCTAATCGAACTTTCGCCTGATTTTGCAACCTACGCTGGTCGCAAAGTTGGCGAAGACCGACTAGAAGATACCAGCCCAGAGGCGGCAGCGGAATACAACCGTCTCGAAAAGGAAATGCTAGCCAAAGTTGAGGCAACTGAAGTTGCTGATGAAATCGACAACGTAACCAAGATGGCTATGACTTCAACCATGCAGTTGAGCCAAGAGATTTACGAGTCCGGCTTATGGCGCAGAGACCTAAACCCTATTGCTTCGCCTGCTCAGGGCATTAGAGACATCTTTGACCTTTCGCCAACCAAGACTGTTGAGAACTGGGAGAACCTTGCCAAGCGTCTTCGTGCAGTTGATGGCGCGGTTGAAGGCTATATCGCAACCCTTCGCGAAGGTATCAAACACAATGACACTCCTGCAGTTCGTCAGGTAAAGATTGCTATCGAGCAGGCTGAACAATTGCTTACTCCTGATGGCTTCTTCAGAAAGTTTGCTGCAAATGCTAAAGCTGAAGAGGGCGAACTTCCTGATTCTTTGAAGAAGGAACTTATCGAGGCAGCTGAAGTTGCCACTGCAGGTTACGGAAAAATGGCTTCATTCTTCAAAGAAGAATTGCTCCCTGCAGGTAACCCTAAGGATGCAATTGGGCGCGAACGTTACCAGTTGCTTTCAGCTCGTTTCCTAGGTAAGCGTGTTGATCTTGACGAGACCTACGAGTGGGGTAAGGAAGAACTTGCTCGCGTAATCGCAGAACAGAATGCAGTTGCTAATGAAATCAAGCCGGGTGCAACTGTTGAAGAAGCTATCGCAGTTTTGGATGCAGACCCTAAGCGCAAACTACACGGCACCGATGAACTTCAGCGTTGGATGCAACAGCTAAGTGATGCTGCTATTGAAAAACTAAGTGGCACACACTTCGACATTGCTGATGAGCTAAAGAACCTTGAGTGCATGATTGCACCGACTCAGCACGGTGGTATCTACTACACCTCGCCTACCGAAGACTTCTCTCGTCCAGGCAGAATGTGGTGGTCAGTTCCGGTTGGTGTTACCGAGTTCAACACTTGGCGCGAAACCACAACCGTTTACCACGAAGGTGTTCCTGGACACCACTTGCAGATCGGTCAGAAGGTCTATAACAAGAAGGACCTAAACTCTTGGCGTCGTCTAGCTTCATGGTCTTCAGGCCATGGTGAAGGTTGGGCACTTTACGCTGAGCGTCTGATGCAGGAACTAGGTTTCTTGGATGATCCAGGTGACCGACTAGGTATGCTCGATGGTCAGCGCATGCGTGCTGCTCGTGTTGTTCTAGACCTAGGTGTTCACCTAGAGAAGGACAACCTTGAAGGAACCGGTAAGTGGGACTTCGACTACGCTCTTGCGTTCATGCGCAAGAACGTAAACATGTCTGACCAGTTCGTCAACTTTGAAGTGCACCGTTACTTCGGTTGGCCAGGACAGGCTCCTGCATACAAGATCGGTCAGCGCATCTGGGAGCAAATCCGCGATGAATACAAGGCTCGCCAAGGTGCGAACTTCAACATCAAGGACTTCCACATGAAGGCACTGAACCTAGGCTCCATTGGTCTAGACACCTTGGAAAAGGCGCTTCTGGGCTAAACAGTCCTGACAAGTTTGATGGCTCTTCCAATCGGGAGGGCCATCAACTTTTAACCCTGTCCCCCAAAGTGGGGACTAATACACGATAGCTATTTGTCGGAGATTAGTAGGGCTGGAACTTAAATTTGTTCCAAGGTGAATTACCTAGAACTAAAGGGGTTTGTTGTAATTCATTTCCAGGGGACGGGCCGAAGAGTTGATCTCAACTCCTAGGCCCGTTGGGGGTTAAAGCTTCAAATTCAAAATTGGTATTGCTTGGCCTGGCAGCGAGGCAACTACCGTAAGTCTAAATTTTTCGCCCCTAGGGCTTCTCAACGTTACTTTTCCAGAAACAACAACTTGTAATTCTTTGATAGCTCGGTTGATGATTTCTTTCTTCCTTTCAACAGGGAGATCATCCATGCCGCCTTCATCCAATAGGGCAACTGCAACACCTAAATTACGCAGTCTAGAAATCTCCGCGCGCAGTTCTTCGGTAAGTAGCCCTTTACCGCGAATCTCATCTCTGAGACCCAATTCAAGTCTTACGGCATCTTGCTTTTCTGATTCACTGAGCGGCTCTGAAGCCTTGGCAATTTTCTCCAAGGTTGGCACCGCACTGGAGAGAACTTCTTGCAACCTCTCTTTGCGAGCTAGTTCGGCTGCCTCAATGGAAGCAATTCTGGCAAGGGTTGCCGATTCCTGATCTCGGTATTTATCTGATTCGTGATTGGCTTTTCTTATTCCTCCAGAAACTCCTAGACCCGCTAAGACAAAAACCATTGCTCCAACTAATCCGTAACTTATGAATCCTTCTAATCCATATTCCAAACCCACTTGGACAAGCAACATGACTAGTCCCAGAACTGCAAAGAAGGGGTGCTGCCTCACTGCTGTGGCGGTCAGGATTACTGTGATTCCCATCACCATCCAGCCGCCAAGTTCCGAGTTTTGAGAAAGATGTCTTTGTTCAATTACCAAAGTTGGAATTAAACTCACCAGGACAACGTTTGTAATTGCCTGCATTAAAGGAATTTTCAACCCTGAGTAAAGTAAAAGCGTTGGGATTCCCGAAAATAGGTAAATGCCGAGAGCGAGTAACTCTAAACCTCGTCCAGCCAAGTTTGGAAGCAGTAGAGATTGGACCGGTAAGTAAAGTAAATACACAAAAGGGATGCCAGCCACTATCCAACGTCTGATTGCGATCATGGCTTAGTCCATTCCAGGATGATTGTGGCACCTTTACCTGGTTCTGAGGCGATATGGGCTGCTCCACCGACAGATTCAACTCGAGAGATGATCGAGACCCTGATGCCAAGTCGCCCTCTAGGGATACGGCTTGGCCTAAACCCCCGCCCGTCGTCTTTTATAACAATCTTCATCTCTCTATCGGTGGACTTGAGAATCAATTCCCGCCGAGTTTTACCACCAGCGTGCAATAGTGAATTCTGTATTGCTTGAATGGTAGCTTCGGTGAAGGCGTTAGCGGTTAATTTGTCCAACTGCCAGTTTGAACTCTGGTTAATTGATGTATTTAGATCTGCATCTAGATTTTGTCCAGCGGTCTTTATCGCTTGGAAAAGGTCATTGATGTATACAGAACCCGACTCGTCAGCCGATTCGACTTCAGCTAACTTCGCTATCGCCGAAGCAGCTAGGTCACTGGCTGCTTTTACTTCGGCAGGGCTAGTTGCTCGACTGGCACTGATCAAAGCTGTTAACACCCGATCATGCACCAAAGCATCCAAACGTTCGCGGACCTTAACTTGCGCCTCCACCCTGGCCTGCCGAATTGCCGAACGAATTGACTCTGAACTGGCTGCGTCTGTTCGTTCTGCGGCATTTCTTAGCAACAATGCGATTACAGCAGCAGTTCCGTTAGTCAGAAGGGTGAAGAGGAAATCAGTAATTAGATGCTGCAAGTTGTGGGAACCACCGACAGGCATCGCAAAGAGAACTTGCATGACAAAGTTCAGCAACAAGAAATAGACAACTGTCCAGCGCAGTTTGAAACTCAACGCCGCAGCTATCCAACCGGTATCGACTGCCCACCAAATCCATGGATAAAACTTGCCATCGGTTGGCACCGGGTTACTCAGAATAAAAGGCCAAGCAGCAACCAAGAAGAACATGTAAAGGGCATGGATCTTTAAATAAATGAATCTGGCTGAACCAAACCAAAAGCTAAAGGCATACAGTATTGTGGTGGACCACAGCAAACTAGCAACAACCCAGGCAACTGGTTGATTTAGGTAAGGCTGTTGGGAAATAAAGTTCAATGTGCTTTCTGCAGTCAGAAGAATTGAAGCAGCGGCGAAAGCCTGACCAATTAACCGATTGACTCGAGCGGTTGCAAAGGTAGCCTGTATTTTTTGCATCAGAGCAGATCTTCTCCAAGTAATCCATCTTCGATTAGACGAATCAACAATTCAGATTTACCAGGTGCCGGCCTACCAGCCTTTGAGTATTTCTCCCTGACTCGGTCGATATGTTCTTTGACGGTGTATTTGCTGAGCTTGAGTTCATAGGCAACTTGTTTCAACGTTAATCCAGATGCGTACAGTCGGAGAACTTCGAGTTCACGATCAGTGAGTTTTGCTTTGAAGTCCTGATCGGTGTCAATTGCGGCCAAAGTCTCAGCGGTATTCACCTTGATTCCGTTTGCCACCAGATTGATGCATTCAAACAGTTCGCTCATTTGTTGGCTTTTGGTTACTAAAGCTGCAGCACCTTCTACTAGAGCTGCTCTAACTTGTGATTTTCTGTCAGCTATCGAGAAAATCAAAACTTCAGCACCATAGTCAATCAACGACCTAACGTTTTCTGCCGGGTGACTACCATCAGCAAGCGATAGATCCAAAACCACAACCTGGGGTTTTGACTTTAGTTTGCCTAGTAGTTCCGAAACAGTTGGGGCTGAACCCAAGAGCTTGTATCCATAATCTTGGCAAGCTCCAGCAAAACCTAATCTGATTGCCTCGTGATCATCAACGATGGCAACCTTAATGGGCTTTGCTGGCTTTACTTGGCTCACCGAACCAGACTAACCACAGTTTCAAAGTGATGGGTGTGTGGGAAAAGATCAAAGGCCTTTATTTTAGCTATCCGGTAATTTGCTGCCAGCAGGTCCTTTAGATCTCTGGCCAGGGCGATAGGGTCACAGGCCACATAAATCAAATGCTCTGGCATCAGCCTTACCAACTCTGTAACTACTTCTCTTCCAGCCCCGGACCTAGGCGGGTCAATTACCACAGTGCTGTCTGGGGCTAAGCGTTCTAACCCTTTTAGATAGGCTCCAGTGCCGGTTGCTAAGGCGCGGAAACCCTTTAAATCAGCCAAATTCTTTTTTGCATCTGCGGTGGCGATCTTTGAAGCCTCGACCAAAGTCAGCTTGCTGTCTAAACCAAAAATAGTTGCCAATGATCCGGCAAACAGCCCTACCCCGCCATAAAGGTCTAAGTTATCAGCAGATTGAGTAAAACCCACAGTTTTTGCCATATCGGTGACAACATTGGCAAGGGTGTTGGCCGCATTTTTATGCACCTGCCAAAATGCTCCAGGTGACAAACGATAGGTTCTGCCAAAAGCAGACTCGATGAGTTGCTGATCGCCTTTTACCTTCTTATCTACCAGCCACTGCAAACCACCGGTATTAGATGCTGCGATGTGAATTTTAGAAACGTTTTGCCAGTTCTTAAGATGCAATCCAAGCTCTTCTATTTCGGGAACAGCCAACGGTAAATTTCGAACTCTAACCACGTCGTGGCTTCGTTCCATAAATGGGCCTGCATCACCAAACTCATTCACATGCAACTGAACTCTAGTCCGATAACCCAAACCGGTTTCGTTATCATCGATTGCTTCGACTGGAACTTCAAGTTCAATTCCTGCAAATCTTTGCAGACCTTCTTCTAAAACTTCTTGCTTGAGTTTGCGTTGACGACGTAAAGCAATGTGACCAAATTCTGCACCGCCGGCAGCCTCAGATTTTTTCCAAAAATGTTGAACTCGATCAGATGAAGGTTCAATGACCTGGATGACTTCTGCTCTAGCAAAAGAGCCACCTTTGTCTTCAAAAACTCTGGCTAAGACTTTCTCACCTGGAATAGCTCCAGAAACAAAAACCACTCTGGATTCGTGTCTAGCCACGAAGACTCCGCCGTGGGCCACTTTTTCAATGGTCAGTTCAAGAGTCTCATCTTGCCAATTTGTTTTCACTCACCAAGTGTTTCACACTGTTTTTAGTAGTGTTGCCTTGTGATCAAACTAGTTTTAGCCTCGACTTCCCCAGCTCGGCTTCGTCTGCTAAAAGATGCTGGCATTGACCCTGTGGTGATAAACCCTGGTGTTGACGAAGAACAAATAGCCGAAATGGCGATGGCCGCTGGTCAAATTGGAAACACAGCTGATCTGGTGTTGCTCTTGGCAAAAGCCAAGGCGGAAGCAGTGCTAAACAATCCTTTAGCTCAAGATGCGCTAATCATCGGTTGTGACAGTGCTTTAGATTTAGACGGCGAATCTTTAGGCAAACCCCATGAAGCTGAGGTAGCCATCGAACGTTGGAAGACCATGCGGGGCAGATCTGGCAGACTTTATACCGGCCACTGGCTAATCGATAACCGTGTTAGCCAGCCAATGCCGCCGGCTTATGGCAAAGCCACCAATACTGTGGTGCATTTTGCGAACATCACTGATTCTGA
>DDPP01000044.1:2066-2239 GCA_002342255.1 Micrococcales bacterium UBA2465 | reverse complement strand
GAGGGTGATGCCCATACCGTGGTTGGCCTTAGTTTGCCTGCCCTTAGGGAGCTAACCATCAGCCTGGGAGTAGATTACCCGAGCCTTTGGCGGTCATAGTAGGTAGGCTAGATACTTATGACTGCCTCAAAACCAGCCAAGATAACCAAAGTCCTCGTTGCCAACCGTGGTGA
>DDPP01000044.1:1516-2030 GCA_002342255.1 Micrococcales bacterium UBA2465 | reverse complement strand
TGCATACCCGAATGGCTGATGAGGCATATGCCCTAAACGGAACGACCAGCGCTGAAACCTACCTGGTTATCGACAAGATTCTTGATATTGCTAAGCGCTCAGGCGCTAACGCAGTCCACCCTGGCTATGGCTTTTTGGCTGAAAATGCCAGCTTTGCTCAGGCAGCAATCGATGCAGGTTTGATTTGGATTGGCCCTTCCCCTAAGGCAATTGACCAACTTGGTGACAAGGTTTCAGCCAGACACGTTGCTGAGAAAGTTGGAGCACCACTGGCTCCAGGAACACTGAATCCAGTTAGTGGAGCAGAAGAAGTTCTAGATTTCGTCGCAAAACACGGACTGCCAATCGCAATTAAGGCTGCCTACGGTGGTGGTGGCCGTGGAATCAAAGTTGTCTATAACAAAGACGAGGTCGCCGAGAGCTTTGAATCAGCTACCCGTGAAGCCATCGCAGCTTTTGGTCGCGGTGAATGTTTCGTAGAGAAGTATTTAGAGAAACCACGTCACGTTGAAAC
>DDPP01000044.1:279-1473 GCA_002342255.1 Micrococcales bacterium UBA2465 | reverse complement strand
CTTTACGAATCTTCTAAAGCAATATTGAAAGAAGTTGGTTATCAAGGTGCTGGAACCTGTGAGTTCCTAGTTGCTCAAGATGGAACTATTTCTTTCCTTGAAGTTAATACCAGACTTCAGGTTGAACATCCAGTCTCTGAAGAAGTTACCGGTTTAGATCTAGTTCGTGAGCAGTTCCGCATTGCTGAAGGCGGCAAGTTAGATTACGCAGACCCAGTAATCAAAGGCCACAGTTTTGAATTCAGAATTAACGGTGAAGATGCTGGTAGAAACTTTATGCCTGCACCAGGTTCGGTAACAGTATTCAATGTTCCAGGTGGACCTGGTGTTCGTATTGATACCGGTGTTGAAGCAGGCTCAGAGATCTCTGGTTCTTTTGACTCGATGATTGCCAAACTAATTGTCACTGGAGCAACCCGTGAACAAGCACTGGAACGTTCCAGAAGAGCGCTAGCTGAACTTCAGATCGAAGGAATGCCTACTGTTATTCCATTCCATCGCAAGATTGTGAACGATCCGGCATTTATGGGTAGCAATGGCAAGTTTGGTGTCTACACCCGCTGGATTGAAACCGAGTGGAATAACGACATCGAACCTTGGTCTGGTTCAGGTTCACTAGGTTCTGAGGAAGCCGACCGCAACAACGTTGTTGTTGAAGTTGGTGGCAAGCGAATCGAAGTAAGCCTGCCAAAGCAACTATTCCTCTCTGGAGGAGGCGCTAAGCCTTCCAACGCGCCTAAGCGTAAGGCTCACGCCAACGTTCAGATCGATTCTGGAAAGCACCTAGTTTCCCAAATGCAGGCAACTGTTGTGAAAATTGCCGTTGCAGAAGGCGACAAAGTCTCCACTGGCCAACAACTTCTAGTTCTTGAAGCAATGAAGATGGAATCTCCACAGAACGCCGTCAAAGATGCCGTAATCAAAAAAATCCACGTCGGCGTTGGTGCAACTGTTCCAGCTGGAACTGTTTTGATCGAGTTCGAAGACTAACTAGGCGTCTAGTTTATAAGCCACTGAAACTCAGATTTATTGCTTACTTTTACCCGATAACTCAGTTTCAGGGACATAATTCAAGATGTCTGCCGGTTGGCAATCCAGAACCCTGCACAGTGCTTCTAGAGTGCTAAATCTAATGGCCTTTCCCCTGTTGCTTTTTAGAACAAAGAGATTAGCCTGAGTTATTCCGATGAGATC
>DDPP01000044.1:0-167 GCA_002342255.1 Micrococcales bacterium UBA2465 | reverse complement strand
ACTGCCTCAAGTTCTTGCTGATTGGCTATTGCAGCCTTTAGAACATACTTCAAAGACAGTGTCACGAAAGCGAATGCGGCAGCCACAATGGTCCCGCCGATTAGCCCAAAAGCTATCGCTGGGGCGGCAGCTCCTTGGAATGTTAGCCAGTAGAGAAGAGCGACCAA
>DDPP01000095.1:376-2998 GCA_002342255.1 Micrococcales bacterium UBA2465 | reverse complement strand
TGGCTTTTCACACCTTTTGATAGTTGTGCTTTGGTTTACAGAAACCCAAAGCTAGCGTCCGCTGCTCATACTCAGCACGGCGAATACCTAGACACTCTCACTGACAGCGGTGAATTCAACCCGAGTGACTATGCCTATAACCTAACCAGAAGAGCCAGAGGGCTCCCCCTATGGTTCTCAGTAGCAACCTACGGAGTTGGAGCTTATCGAACAGCCATCGCTGAGAACATCGAACTGGCCCACAAGATTGCTGATGTTATACGAAAACAAAAAGACTTGAAGTTGGTTCGTGAACCTGAACTTTCAATTGTTGTCTTCGAAAAAGAAGGATGGAAGCTAGCCGACTATGAGAAGTGGTCAGAACGAATCTTGAAACAAGGTTTGGGTTTTGTAACACC
Organism: Micrococcales bacterium UBA2465; assembly: GCA_002342255.1. Classification (GTDB taxonomy): domain Bacteria; phylum Actinomycetota; class Actinomycetes; order Actinomycetales; family Microbacteriaceae; genus Rhodoluna. The sequence goes on along the minus strand of DDPP01000095.1, from coordinate 2,600 downwards.
TAGTTCTCATCAGGGCCGACCCAATGCTCGCTTTGCAATTGTTAATCCAAGAACTGATCTAAAACTGCTAACCCAACTAGTTGATTCAATGAGTGAGAAATGAAACTAACCCAGGTATCTGCCCTTCCTTCGTTATCCAGAGTTAAACCAGCTACTAGAGAACCACTGCGGGTTGCTCTAGTTCAAATGCACTGGGAAGAAGATACAGCTAAGCATCTGGCGAATCTAAATCAGGGAATTGAACTGGCTGCCAAAGCTGGGGCAGAGATTGTTTTTCTACCTGAACTAACTCTGTCTCGTTATCCAGCAGATAAGAAACCTACTGGCGTTCCATCAGCTATAGCAGAAGACCTGGAGGGTCCAACGCTAAAGTTTGCTCGTGAGGCTGCAGAGAAATATGGAACCCATGTTCATGCTTCAATGTATGAAGCATCTGGTTTAACTGACGGACGAGGCTATAACGTTGCAATCTTGGTAAACCCTGAAGGTGAACTTCTTGGCTACACACCGAAAACCCACATTCCAGTAACCGCTGGCTACTACGAGGACAAGTATTTTGCTCCAGGGCCAAATGACCCAGATCCATATCCGGTTTATGACCTAGGTTTTGGAAAGTTTGGTTTACCCACCTGCTGGGATGAATGGTTCCCTGAAGTTGCAAGATGTTATTCACTTGCTGGAGCCGAAGTCCTTGCCTATCCAACTGCAATTGGTTCTGAGCCTGATCACCCTGATTTTGATACTGCTCCCCTTTGGCAACAGGTAATTGTTGGTAACGGTATCGCCAATGGAACTTTCATGGTGGTGCCTAACCGCTGGGGTTTCGAAGGTGCACTGAACTTCTATGGTTCATCTTTTATTAGCGACCCTTACGGCAGAGTTTTAGTTTCAGCTTCAAGAGACCAAGATGAAGTTTTGGTAGCCAATCTCGACTTAGATCAACGTAGAGACTGGTTAGACCTATTTCCTTTTCTTGGCACCAGAAGACCAGATACCTACTCCGTATTAACTAAAGAGATTGTTAACCCAAGAACAGAAAACGGTGATGGTGTTGAAGGTGGCATTGCCGGAGTGAAGCCATGACCTGGAAGATGCCTGCTGAGTGGGCTAAGCATGAAAGAACTTGGTTAGCATTTCCAGCTGCTGATTATGCTCAAGCAGAAGATGCCTTTCTGGCTTGGTCTGAGGTTGCTAACACTGCTGCTGAATATGAGCCGGTAACTGTTCTGGTGGACTACGCTCAACTTTCAATTGCTAAAAAGTATTTAACGAGTGAAATCACTCTGGTTGAGTGTGACCTTGATGACTCTTGGATTAGAGACAGTGGTGCAACATTTGTTTTAGCTGAAAACAAACTTGGTGCGGTCGATTGGACCTTCAATGGTTGGGGTGCACAAAGTTGGTCTCGCTATGAAAAAGATGACAAGGTTGCTGGCCTGATGGCAGAACTTGCTCTTGCCGAAAGAATCAAAAGTGATCTAGTCAATGAAGGTGGAGGTATTCACACCAATGGAGCTGGATTACTTCTTGCAACTGAAACTGTTCAGCTAGGAATTGAAAGAAACCCAGACTGGACTAGATCTGAAGTTGAAGCAGAACTTTCTCTGCGCTTAGGTGTTGAGAAAATCATCTGGGTAAGAAGAGGCCTTACTCGTGACTATGAAACATTTGGCACTAAAGGCCACATCGACATTGTTGCTTGCTTCTCAGATGAGAACACAATTATGGTTCATGACCAACAAGATGAAACCCACCCTGATTTCAGTGTTAGCCACGAAGTTTTGAACAAACTGCAGGAAGAAACTGATGTCAACGTAATCAAGGTTCCGGCACCAAAACAATTGAAAGACTCTGAAGGATTTGTGGATTACAGCTACATCAACCACTACATTCTCAATGATGCTGTTTTGCTCTGTGCTTTTGATGATCCAAATGACCCCGTGGCCAAGGGCATCCTGGAAGATGTCTATCCGGGTCGAGAAATAAGGCTCATTGACGCTAGACCCATCTTTGACCGAGGTGGCGGAATCCACTGCATAACCCAACAGCAACCTGCCTTATAGGCCTTGTGCGGCGTGGATTTTAGTAAAGCGTCTCGAGTGGCGTAAATTATTGATATGCCCCAAACCCCTCTTCATTCCGAGCATGCCCGCCTTGGCGCTAGCTTTACCGATTTCGGTGGCTGGGACATGCCAGTGCGCTATACGAGCGACCTAGCCGAACA
>DDPP01000095.1:0-317 GCA_002342255.1 Micrococcales bacterium UBA2465 | reverse complement strand
TTAGTTATCCAATGTTCAGCAATCGCTAATGGCAAGGCTAAATACAGCCTTATCTGCAATGAAGCCGGAACCATCATTGATGACCTGATTGTTTACCGTCTTGCCGACGATAAGTTCCTAGTAATTGCCAATGCTGGTAACCGCATGCCGGTTGTTGAAGCTCTAAAGACTAGAGCAACCGAATTTGGCTTTACCGGTATTGAGGATAAAAGCGATGACTTTGCATTGCTAGCAGTTCAAGGTCCTAATGCAACTGCCAAGTTGCAGAATCTAACCGAAACAGATCTTTCAACTCTTCCCTACTATTCAATTGCTGA
>DDPP01000025.1:1619-8058 GCA_002342255.1 Micrococcales bacterium UBA2465 | reverse complement strand
GAAGTGGGAATTGTTGCCCTGGGTTCAATTAGACCTAAGCCTTGGGTTGTTGACAATGAAATTGTCATTCGTCAGGTGACCACAGTAGGAGCAACTTTCGATCACCGTGTGGTTGATGGCGATGTGGCTAGCCGTTTTGTGCAGGACGTTGCATCAGTCCTAGAGGAGCCAGCACTACTTCTTGGCTAAATGTTATTGATATTCATTATCAATAGTGTTATGGTCAAACCATGAAACGAGTTCTTGGGGTATTTGCCATTCTGACGGGGCTGTTTGCAAGCAGCGGTTGTTCAACTAATACGGGGTATGACAGTACGCGGCCAAACATAGTTGTTTCAAATCAGAGCTACGCCTACTTGGTCAGAGAACTCTTTGGTTCAGGTTTGAATGGTATTGATTCGTGGATGGACCTACAAGTCTTAAATGACAGCCCAAATGTTTCCGGTCACGACTTTGAGCCTTCAGCTAAAGATCGCTTGATGGTGGCTAACGCAGACCTGGTCATCTATACCGGCACTGATGTCGATCAGTTTGTTCCACCACTTCTAGAATCAGTTGGCTTTGATCAAAACAACGTTTTAGTTGCTAACGATTATCGAGCTGCGGATATCAAAGACAATGAGAACCCACATCTTTGGTATGACATCGATAGCGATGTGATTTTCGCAAAGGCAATCAATGAGAGATTGCTAAAGATGAATCCAGTGGCTAAGGAAAGCTACGATAAAGCGATAAAAGTTTTTATTTCGGCTGCTAAGAGAATTAAGAAGTATCAATCAACTTTCAATGAGAACCTAACACCAGGCGGAAAGATAGCTGTTGCTCCAGAAAACGTAGCCGGCTACTTCCTAGAAGACCTAGGCTTCCAAGTTCAATTACTAAATAACAAACTTGAGAACGGCGTTGAACTATCCGTTAAAGAAATGGAACAGGAAAAAGCATTTATCAAGAACTCTGGAACGAGAGCCTACTTTGGTAACCGTGAAATGGAATCAGCTCAAGCAGATGAACTTTATAGGTATGCAAAAGGGTTGAAGATTCCGGTAATGCAATTTAGTGAGAATTACATGTGTTTCGATCAAAATCAATTCCCACCACCTCTATTTACTGAATGTTTCTTCCGTCAAATTACCAAAACTGCAATCAAGGTAAAGATTGATGGAAAGTGGGTGATTCCCAGTGCTTAGTGTTCTCAGCATCCATGACGCCACACTGGTGGTTGATGAAAAACAACTCTGGAAAGATCTAAACCTTGAAGTAAAGCCCGGTGAATTCATCGCAATCATCGGCGCTAACGGGTCTGGTAAGACCAGCTTGCTAAAGGCAATTCTCGGTCAAATCAAACTGACCAAAGGAAAGATTCGATTTGGACTTGAACTGGTTGGTAAGGGTAATCCCCACATTGGCTACATCCCTCAGCAACGAGCGCTTGATGATGCAGCAAACATCTTGGTAAAAGACCTGGTGCGCTTTGGCTATAGCGGACACAAGTTAGGAGTTTTCTCTGCTTTTGGTAAGACAAGTAAAAAGGTAAAAGAAGCTTTGGCTTGTGCGGATGCAGTGCATCTGGCAAACAAAAACTTTTCTGAGCTAAGCGGTGGCGAACAACAAAGAGTGAGAGTGGCGCAAGCTATTGTTGCTGATCCAAGCTTGCTGCTCTGCGATGAACCGCTGTCAGCACTTGATTTACAGCAACAACAAATTGTGAGTGAACTTATCAAGCGTGAAGCTAAAGACCACAACACTGCCGTGTTGTTTGTGACTCACGATGTGAATCCTGTTTTAGATATGGTTGACCGTGTTCTCTATTTGGCCAATGGCTCATTCAGCATCGGAACACCGGATGAAGTATTCAGAAGTGATGTTCTAAGTAGCCTCTATGGAACCAAGGTAGAGGTAATCAGAAACAACAACCGCATTGTGGTTGTTGGTGCTGGTACCCAGGACCACCACGAGGGGGATCACAAATGAACCTAGTTTTTGATTTCTCCGACTTTGGAACTCTGGTTCTGCTGGTTAGCACTTCTTTACTTGTTGCCGGATTGTTAGGGGTTTTGGGTGGATTAGTGAGCACTCTGGTAATTCAAAGAGATGCATCGTTTGCAGTCCACGGTATTAGTGAGCTTTCCTTCGCGGGAGCATCTATAGCACTACTTTCAAACATCGATGTGACATTCGGAGCTATTGCCGGTTCGATGCTTGCTGCATTGATCATTGGTTTAGTTGCAAACAAACCAAAACTTAGAAACTCGCTTACCGGTGTGATCATGCCGTTCGGTTTGGGTATTGGAATTCTTGCCTTATCGCTTTATCAAGGGAGAGCTGCCAGTAAATTTGGTTTGCTAACTGGCTCAATTGTTTCTATTGGTGACACTAAAGCTGCTCCGCTGTTTATTCTTTCCGGAGTAATACTTATCATCTTGGTTTTCAGTTGGAGAAGATTGTTATTCGCATCAATCGATCCTGCCGTAGCTGCGGCTAGAGGTGTGAACCTTCGAGTTCAGTCAATTCTCTTTATGGCCATACTAGGTATGGCAGTTGCTATCAGTGTTCAAATTGTTGGAGCTCTTCTAGTCCTCACTCTTCTTGTAACACCAGCAGCCGCTGCCGCAAGAGTGACCAACTCTCAACTCTGGGGACCGTTGTTATCCGTAATCTTTGGAGTTACTTCTGCTGTTGGTGGAATGTTGCTTTCACTAGGAGCAGCATTACCGGTTAGCCCATTCATCACAACTGTTTCATTCACCATCTACATTATTTGTCTACTTATTTCTGTGATTCGTAAGAAGGTAAGAGCATGACGGTAAAAAGAAATACTTGGCAGAAAGATGCAGTTATGCATGCTTTGGCTGAAGCAGATGGATTTGTTTCTGCTCAACAACTTTTTCAAAAACTAAAACAGCATGGCTCTTCCATTGGGCTAGCCACCGTTTATAGAACTCTCACTTCATTAGTTGCTGATGGCAAAGCTGATACCTTATTGAGTAACGAGGGGGAGAATCTTTATCGCGATTGTTCATTAGAACATCACCATCACCTGATGTGCAAGAACTGTGGTGTGACTGTTGAGATTGCAGCTAAAGAAGCTGAAAGCTGGGCAGCAAAAGTTGCTAGAGAACATGGCTTTACCGATGTTTCACACACCATCGACATCTTTGGTTTGTGTAATAAGTGCACAACTAAGAAGGGGAACTAATGAACCAAGGATTACTTTCAGTTTTAGACAAACTGAACTTTCACAGAAAACTAACTAGAAGAGCTTCATACATTCTTGGGTTCATGAGCATTTCGGCCCCAATCCTGTTTATCCTTGTTGGCTCGGCAAGCTTTGGTGTGCCAGCGGTTCGAGCCTACGTTCTTCTTCCGGTCGTATTTCTGTCTGTTGCCGTGACAGCTACGCTGCCTCTGGCTTTCACTCTTTTCGCATATGCCTTAGCGATGAGAAAGAGATCAACGACCCTCAAAGATGTAATTGAAAACAATGAGCCAGTAGAACCTTTAGTAAAGAGATTCAAAAAGGATGCCTTAGGTTTGTTTCTCCAAGCTGGAACACTAACTTTGCTTTGGTCGATTCCACTTGTAATTTTCTTTGTAACGAAGGATATAAGGGTCAATCAGCCTCTGGGGCCAGGGGAGTGTTGCTTGAATTCAGATGGAACTAGCCCGTTTTGGGGACCCTCTCCCTGGTATGTCCAATCCGCTGAAGTCCTTTATTGTACTGGAGCTTATTCCCTAATTATGAGCATCTTGGGCTTCATCGCGGCCTTTGTAACTAAGAAGAGGGCCAAGCAACTATCTAAGGTAGAACTAAACCCCGAAAATTAGAGGAATTTAGGGGATATTGGGACTTGCATACCACCCCTAAACACCCCTAAACTTGTGTGGTTGCCCGAAATATCGGGGAATCTTTGTGGCCATTTAAATAAGGCCTAAAAACTAATTTTTATGCACGGAGGAAGACAATGTCTGCTTACTGCCAGGTCACCCAGACCGGTCCGCAGTTTGGACACCATGTTTCGCACGCCCAGAACAAGACCAAGCGTCGCTTCAACCCAAACATCCAGAAGCGCACCTACTTTGTTCCTTCAATGAAGCGCAACGTGACCCTAAACCTGTCAGCTCGTGGCATCAAGGTTATTGATGCACGTGGCATCGAATCTGTTGTTGCTGAACTTATCGCCCGTGGCGAGAAAATCTAAGGGATAGATCATGGCTAAAAAAGACAAAGACATCCGTCCTATTATCAAGATGAAGTCAACCGCTGGTACTGGTTACACCTACGTAACCAAGAAGAACCGTCGTAACGACCCAGACCGTATGGTTCTGATGAAGTATGACCCAGTTGTTCGTAAGCACGTTGAATTCCGTGAGGAGCGCTAGAAATGGCTAAGAAAAGCAAGATTGCACGTAACGAGCAGCGCAAGGTTGTTGTAGAGCGCTACGCAGAAAAGCGTTTGGCTCTAAAGAAGGCTTTGGTTGACCCTAACTCAACCGACGAGCAGCGCGAAGCAGCTCGCCTAGGTCTGCAGAAGCTTCCTAGAAACGCAAGCCCAACTCGTCTTCGTAGCCGTGACGCGATCGATGGTCGTCCACGCGGTGTATTGAGCAAGTTCGGTGTTTCTCGTGTTCGCTTCCGCGACATGGCTCACAAGGGCGAACTACCAGGTATCACCAAGTCTTCTTGGTAAAAACCCCTAGAATTCAAGGATTTCCGCGGCTTAGGCCGCGGATTTCTGCTTTAAACCCTTGATTTATCAAGGATTTTGCCGAAAAAGTGTGATGTTCGTTATCCTCAACACGCCGAAGCCCTAATAAACACGCGGGCTCTAGGCGTATAGTGTGAAAACGACATCCCGTCACGCACTTTGAAAGTCCAGGAGGACCAACATGTCAGCACTAAACAAGAGCGAGCTAGTAGCCGCTATTGCAAGCCACACTGGTGAATCACAGGCTGCAGTTAACAGAATCGTTGACGCATTCTTTGAGACCATCGCTTCAACCGTCGCTAAGGGCGGCAAAGTACAGATCCCAGGTTGGCTATCAGTTGAGAAGGGTCACCGCGCAGCTCGCGTAGGTCGTAACCCACAGACTGGTGCAACCATTCAGATCCCTGCAGCTAACACCGTAAAGGTTTCAGCTGGAAGCAAGCTGAAGGCTGCTGTTAAGTAGTTTTTACTTACACAAGCAAACGGCGCACTTCGGTGCGTCGTTTTGCTTTAACCTAGGCTTGAACAATGAGCAAAAAATTAGCAACCATTTGGCCCGCAGCCGTGGCGTTGCTTCTGCTTGGCTTAGCACTGGGCTTGCTAGTTGGAATGACTACTGGTGGTGCAGCAACTCCAAGTGATTTAGGGGATGCCGGAACTGCGCTTCGTTGGGGTGCCCCAGCAGTTCGCGGGCTAATGGATGTTTCCGAAGCAATCACAATTGGTTCACTTATTTTCTTGTTATTTAGTTTGACCCAAAAAACCAAGCCCTTTTCTGCGGTAATAAACCTGGTAGCTGTTTCTTCTGCTGCTTGGGCTCTTTCCGGATCCATGTATTTGTTGGTGACCTACATGAACATCACTGGCTCTAATTTCTCTGTAGAGAAAACTTTTGCCGATCAATTCTGGATGTTCCTTACGACTATTGAGTTGGGTCAATATCTATCACTCAATGTCTTAGCAGCTTTTGTAATTACGATTCTTGTTCTGTTTGTGCGAACCTATTTACCAGCCGGGTTTATTACGGTAATCGCTCTCGCTGCCTTGGTTCCTATTGCACTNNCTGCTGGATCTGGCTCACACGCACTAGCGGTGAATGCTCTAGGCCTGCACCTACTAGGTATTTGTATTTGGGTAGGCGGGTTGACTGCACTAATAGTTGCCTACCGCTCAGATAGCAGAACAGAGTTAGCAACAAGATACTCTTCACTAGCTTTGTTTGGTTTTGTTCTAGTTGCAGTGTCAGGAATCGCTTCAGCTCAAATCAGAATCGGAACACTTAGTAACTGGTTCACAACTGGCTATGGTCAAGTTGCAATTCTGAAAATAGTTTCATTAGTAGTTCTAGGAGTTTTCGGTTTCATTCATCGAAGAAGATTGCTAAAAGAACTAACTCTAAAGTTTTGGAAATTAGTAACCGTAGAGTTCCTAGTTTTTGGTTTAGCTATTGGTTTAGGAACAGCTTTAGCAAGAACCGCAAATCCATTTTCTGATTATCCATTTGGCGAACTCACACCTGCTGAAATACTCACCGGTGCGAAACTTCCACCAGAACCTAGTGCTCTTTCTTGGATAACTGCTTGGAAGCCAGATCTACTTTGGACACTTATCTGTCTAGGGCTGGCAGGTTTTTATATCGCTGGTGTTTATCGACTTCGTAAACGCGGAGATGCTTGGTCACCAGCAAGAACTGCATCATGGCTAAGCGGTGTTGCTCTGTTGATGTATGTGAC
>DDPP01000025.1:0-1578 GCA_002342255.1 Micrococcales bacterium UBA2465 | reverse complement strand
GTAACACTGCTAGCTAGAACTGCAAGAAACAGAAAAGATGATTCACGTGGAGTTAGAGAGTGGGTGCTGTGGGCAGTTCACACTAAGTATGCCCAGTTCATCGCTCACCCGTTAGTTGCAGCAATTCTTTTTGCAAGCTCACTGGTTATTTTTTACTTCACACCACTTTTCTCTTGGGCTACCAGAGAACACATTGGTCACCAGTGGATGATTGTTCACTTTGTAATCACCGGTTATCTTTTTGTTCAAGCTCTGATTGGTGTTGATCCAGGTCCAGTTCGTTTGGGTTACCCGCAGAGATTGATGTTGCTAATTGCAACTCTTGCTTTCCACGCTTTCTTTGGTTTAGCAATTATGAATGGCCAAACACTCTTACTCGCTGATTGGTTTGGAGCTATGGGAAGAACCTGGGGAGAAGCACCACTGCAAGATCAGCAGACCGGTGGTGCTATCGCCTGGGGTATCGGTGAAATACCAACAGCAGCACTAACCTTGATTGTTGCCGTGAATTGGGCTAGAAGCGATCAAAGAGAAGCTAAACGCTTAGACAGGGCTAGCGATAGAACTGGTAATCAAGACCTAGCCGAATACAATGAATGGCTTGAACGAATTAATAAAGGGAAGTAGTTGTCCGAAGTAAAACTCTCAAAAGAGCAGCTTGCCCTTTTTGAATACATTGAAAAAGACGGTCAAACCGTCTTTGTTACCGGCCGTGCCGGCACTGGTAAGTCAACCCTGTTGAGCTATCTAAGAGACAACACCGGTCAACATGTGGTGGTCTGTGCCCCCACCGGGGTAGCCGCTTATAACGTGGGCGGAATCACCATTCACTCGCTATTTGGTTTCCCTTTTGGTGTTTTGACTGCGAGCGATGTTGCTAGGCATCTAGGTAGAAGAGCTAGAGAAGTTTTGCGTGGCATCGACATGTTGATCATTGATGAAGTTTCCATGGTTTCAGCAAACTTGATGGANNGCCATCGATGTTGCACTAAGAACAGCTAGAGGTAAACCTAAAGTTCCCTTTGGTGCCTGCAAGATAGTAATGTTTGGAGACCCATATCAATTAGCTCCAGTGCCTGCTAAAGGACAAGAACTAGAACAACTAGTTGAGATGGATTACAAATCACAGTGGTTTTTTGATGCCAAGGTTTGGCTTGCCGAACGTATGGAGATTTTTGAATTAAATGAAATCTTTAGACAACGAGATCCAGAGTTCAAGAGAATCTTGAATGCCATTCGTGTCGGTGAAGTAAATGAAGACATTGTTAACCAAATCAATGCAGCTGGTAACAGATTCCCACCACATGAAAATGTAATTCGTTTAGCAACCGTAAACAACATAGTTGATGCAGTTAACGCTAACCGTCTAGAAAAACTGGATACCGAAGAAAGATTCTTCGAATCTTCTTTTGCAACAGGTGATGTTTCAGCGTTCAACAACTCTCCACCTGCCGAGAGAGTATTACATCTAAAGCTTGGCGCTCAGGTGATGTTCATCAAGAACGATGATCAAAGACCAGTAAAAAATGCCGATGGTGTGATGAGTTGGCGTTGGGTGAATGGAACCATCGGTAAAGT
>DDPP01000003.1 GCA_002342255.1 Micrococcales bacterium UBA2465 | reverse complement strand
ATCCAAACCAACGCCGGAGCCGGCTCAAGTATTACCGATCATGACTATGAAAGCGCAGGCGCTGCCATTCTGGCCGACGCAGCCTCAACTTGGGCCGCTGGGGAAATGATTCTAAAAGTCAAAGAGCCAATTGCCAGTGAATATCAGTATCTGCGCCCAGGTCTTCTACTTTTTACCTACCTTCATTTAGCTGCAGACTTAGAGCTAACTCGGGAGCTGTTGGCCAAGAAGGTAACCGCAGTCGCCTATGAAACAGTGCAAACTGCAAATCGCCAATTGCCACTGCTTGCCCCGATGAGCGAAGTTGCAGGTCGTCTCTCTGCTCTAGTTGGCGCTCAAACACTCTTTGCTCAGAATGGTGGGCAAGGAATCCTTCTCGGTGGCGTACCTGGCACTAGACCGGCGAAGGTGGTGGTTCTAGGTGGCGGTGTTGCTGGTACAAATGCAATTGCCATGTCAGTAGGTCTCGGCGCTGAGGTGACCGTTTTGGACACTAACATCAACCGTCTTAGAGAACTTGATGCCATCTATCACGGCCGGCTAAAGACTTTGGCTAGCAATAGTTACGAAATTGATCGAGCAGTTACTCAAGCGGATTTGGTTATCGGCTCGGTTTTGATCCCAGGTGCAAAAGCTCCTAAGCTCGTCACCAACTCTCTGGTGAAGAAAATGAAGCCGGGTTCGGTTTTGGTGGACATCGCTATTGATCAGGGCGGCTGTTTTGAAGATTCCAGACCAACTACCCATGCTGAGCCAACTTTTAGAGTACACAATTCGATTTTCTATTGTGTAGCAAACATGCCGGGGGCAGTAGCCCACACCTCCACCTATGCACTTACCAATGCAACTTTGCCGTATGCCAAAGCTCTGGCCGCCAAAGGTTGGCAGGCGGCTTGCAAATCAGATGCTTCGCTTGCACTTGGCCTAAATACTCACGATGGAAACTTAGTGAACAGCCCGGTCGCAGAAGCTCATGGCCTAACTCACCTTCCTATCGAATCGGTGTTGGCATAACTAACTGAATCACTTGATTTCGAAACCAGCCCCGACCAGGATTTAGTTTCTCGGTCCACTGAGATTTAGGTAAACCGGCAGCGAGGTGCTGTTCGAAGTTGTTTTGCCTAAGGTAAATAACGTTTTCAAATTTACGTTGCAATGACAGCGACAAAATTGTTGAACTAGATATAGCGCAGACAACTTGCTTTCCTAGGCTCATCGCTTTTTCCAGTTCTATTAAGTCTGGGCAATCCAAGACTGTGAGCTCAGGATTTATAGCCAAAATACTTTGGCAAAAACTTGTTTTCCCGGTATTACTAGCTCCGATTACCAAGATGGATTGATTGTTGAACTCACTGAAATAAAGTTCAAGAAATTGGTGTTCGGTGGGTAAATCTATGATTCCAACCAAATCCCGCACAGCTGGTATTAGCGTTGGCAGGCCAACACTCCAAGACTCGACTTGGACGGAGTCGATTTTATCTTTGCCAAGGTCAGGCAAATTTTTCACCATTGGGAAATCGAAAGCAACTGCTCGTCCAGAAGATATGGCAATCGCACGTTCGCCAGATAACAGCCCTGGTTTTATAGCCGGAAGTAAGGAAACCAAATCACCTGGATCAGTAACTCCTAGGGCAAATCGCATAGTCAGATTTGTCACTAAAGCTCTAGGTATTCCAGCCAGGGATTGGCTTGTCGCAATCAGATGCACCCCGAGCGATCTTCCTCTAGCCGCTATTGCCTCAAGGGTGGGTAGAGCAAACTGATGCGAAGTTACTATTGCGGGGAGTTCATCTGCCAGAACTAGCATTCTAGGAACTTCGTCAGTTTCTGAAATTGAGGATAAACCAGATTTTGCCAATAGGCTTTCTCTCTCCTTTAGTTCTCCCTGCAGGTAGAGCCAAAAACGCTCATGACTGGCCAAGTCCAAATCTGTAAGAAGTGTCAAAGCAGAAGGGTGACTGGCTAATTTTGTCAAAGCAGCACCTCCTTTGAAGTCGATGAGAACCAATCGAATTGCCTGTGGTGTGAGACCAGCCAACATGGAACCGGTAATCAATTTTAAAAATTCACTCTTACCAGCACCTGTTGCTCCAACGATTAGAGCATGGGGTCCATCTCTTGCCAAATCAAATTCCAGGTCGCTGTTCTCGCTCAATCCGCACCAGAAAGGTAACACTCCCGACTGGCTGCTGCGGAAAAAGTTCTGTTCCATCAGCGCAGAACGTTGACTAATCTCACGTTGCCCTGCTTCTCGACTTAGGTAATCAAAAAAGATTTCGCTGTACTGCTCTTTGAAGAACAGGCCAGACGAAGGTAGCAACTTATCGCCGATGGCAAGTTTCGAATTACTAAGCCAAAGTGGTTGATCGGAGAAATCAAAGTCTGGCTCTCTTCGCTTTTGTTTCATCAGAGATGTCGTTAGTAATCCTGAAACTACTGATAGGAAAGCAAACAAGGCAAATTGCCACATCCCAGTAAGCCAAGCCATTACCAGTGCAATAACCAAAGCAGGCAAAAGTGCAATCAAGCGCATGACGGCATTGTTTCAAAAACACCGGTTAAAAGTAACTGCCCGTTATCGATTGGGGATAACGGGCAGTTACTTTTCGAACTAGTCTCCGATATAGCTCATCACGTGCTTGATACGGGTGTAATCTTCGAAACCATACATCGACAAGTCCTTACCGTAACCTGAATGACGGAAACCACCGTGTGGCATTTCAGCTGCAAGTGGAATGTGAGTATTGATCCAAACACAACCGAAGTTCAACCCCTTAGCAAAGCGCATGGCTCTGGTGTGGTTAGTAGTCCAAACCGAAGAAGCCAAACCATACTTCACGTCGTTAGCCCAGCGCATGGCTTCCGCATCATCTTTGAATTTCTGGACAGTAATAACTGGGCCAAAGATTTCACGTTGAATGTGTTCGTCATTCTGCTGAAGCCCGGTAAGAACTGTAGCTTCGTGGAAGTAACCCTTGCCTTCAATCGCCTTACCACCGACAGCAATTGATGCGTGGTCTGGTAGACGGTCGATGAAGCCAGTTACCTGAGCCAGTTGGTTAACATTGTTGACTGGGCCAAACAAGATGTCATCTCTGCTCGGGTCCCCAGTGATGGCATTTGCCTTGACCTCCGCAACCAAAATCTCGAGGAACTCATCGTGGACACTCTCGTGCACAAGCAAGCGAGTTGCGGCAGTGCAGTCCTGACCTGCGTTGAAGAAACCTGCGACAACTATTTGTGCAGCAGCTTTGTGTAGGTCTGCATCCTGGAAAATGATTACAGGTGCTTTACCACCTAGCTCAAGATGGACTCGCTTTAGATCTGCAGCGGCACTCTTTGCAACTTCCATACCGGCACGAACCGAACCGGTGATGGAAACCATCTGTGGAATCTCGTGTTCAATCATGGCACGACCTGAATCACGATTACCCGTGACCACATTGAAAACACCTGCAGGTAAGAACTCTGAAGCAATTTCAGCAAGTAACAAAGTTGAAGCTGGAGTTGTGTCAGAAGGCTTGATGACTACAGTGTTACCAGCAGCAATGGCGGGAGCAAACTTCCAAGTGGCCATATTCAATGGATAGTTCCATGGAGTTACTTGACCGATTACGCCAATAGGTTCTCTTCTAATCGAAGAGGTGTGATCTTT
>DDPP01000101.1 GCA_002342255.1 Micrococcales bacterium UBA2465 | reverse complement strand
GGAATAACATTCATGGCTATCGGTGCAGGAAAAGGAGATTCTGCTGAAACAAACTTCTTAAGGTCATCGCTTGCTTCACCAACATTGGTGCCAGCAACTGCAGCAACTTCACTTCTAAGCTGATCTATTCCTGCTGCCCCCGCTCCTGAAACAGCCTGGTAACTAGAAACAACTAATTCTTTTAGGTTCCAACCGCGATGCAATGCTCCCATGGCAGCCATCATGGTTAGTGTTGTGCAGTTTGGATTAGAAATAATACCTTTAGGTCTGTTCTTTGCTTGTTCTGGATTTACTTCAGGAACAACCAGTGGAACTTGTGGATCCATGCGAAAAGCACCTGAGTTATCAACTGCAACTGCTCCGTGCTTGGCAGCTATCGGAGCCCAAATAGCTGAAACCTCATCTGGAACATCAAACATTGCAATGTCGATGCCTTCAAAGGCTTCTTCAGTTAGTTCAACAACAGTTAGTTCTTCACCGTGAACAGTAATCTTCTTACCGGCAGATCGAGCAGATGCAATAAGTCTGATCTCACCCCAAATGTTTTCTCTGGAGTTGATGATGTCAATCATCACGGTGCCTACCGCACCGGTAGCACCGACTAACGCCAGATTTGGTCTAGCCAACTTATCTTCCAGTTCCTGCATAGACAGTGGCAACTGTGTCACCGTCTAGATCAAAAGCCTTGTGGACTGCACGAGCAGCAGCATCTAGCTGTTCAGAGCTAGTGATAACTGAAATACGAATTTCAGAAGTTGAAATCATTTCAACGTTGATTGAAGCTTCAGCTAAAGCCCTAAACAAGATTGCTGAAACACCAGAGTGGGTTCGCATGCCAGCACCAACTACACTCAACTTACCTATCTGTTCATCGCTTTCAAGCTCTCGATATCCCAAAACATCTCGGTTTTGAGCTAGGGCATCTAAAACCTTTTTCAAATCACCTTTAGGAAGTGTAAAAGAAATGTCTGACACTCGGTCAGTAACGTCAGATCCGGTAGGGGTGTTCTGAACAATCATGTCGATGTTTGCCCCTGCTTCAGCAACGGTGGTGAACACCGCTGCTGCTTTACCTGGGATATCAGGAATACCGATTACGGTAATCTTTGCTTGAGACTTGTCGGTGGCAACACCAGAAACAATTGACTCTTCCATTTCATTTCCTTCGATTACATCAGCGAGAACTACCGTTCCCGGATCATTACTAAAAGTGGAACGCACCCGAAGATCAACTTTGTGTCTTCTGGCAAACTCAACAGCACGAATATGCAGAATCTTGGCACCAGCTGCAGCTAGTTCCAACATAGATTCAACATCGATTACATCAAGTTTTCTAGCAGTTGGGACAACTCTAGGGTCAGCCGTATAGATGCCATCAACATCGCTATAGATCTCACATAGATCTGCATTTAGAGTGGCAGCTAAAGCAACTGCAGTGGTGTCAGAGCCACCTCGACCTAAAGTAGTGATGTCCCTAGAGTCTCTATTGAAACCCTGGAATCCAGCAACGATTGCTATGTTTCCACCATCAAGAGCTTCGGCAACACGGTCTGGGGTAACTTCTGCAATACGAGCATTACCGTGAACTTCATCGGTAATAATTCCAGCCTGCGAACCTGTGAAAGAAAGTGATTTAGCGCCAAGGTCATTAATAGCTATTGCTAATAGTGCCATCGAGATACGCTCACCTGCGGTGAGCAACATGTCTAACTCTCTACCTTGTGGATTAGCTGCAACTTGATTGGCTAAATCTAGAAGTTCATCTGTGGTGTCCCCCATTGCCGAAACAACTACACAAACCTGATTACCGGCATTTTGGGTTTCAATGATGCGTCTGGCGACATGCTTGATTTTCTCGGCGTCACCTACTGAGGAGCCGCCATACTTTTGCACGATAAGCGCCAACTAAATACTCCTGAGTTAGGACAGATATGGGTATTCGCCGGTGAACAGTCTAAGTTTAGCCCAGATGCTAGTTGCCACTAACTATCCGGCGACCTTCAAAGGCCCTACCTAGCGTGACCTCATCGGCATACTCTAGATCGCCACCAACAGGTAGCCCAGATGCTAGACGGCTGACCGTAATCCCCAGCGGTACCAGCATTCTTGTCAAATATGTAGCAGTTGCTTCACCTTCAAGGTTTGGATCGGTAGCGATAATGACCTCTTTGATTTCAGGGTCATTTAGTCGAGACATTAGCTCTTTGATACGGAGGTTTTCTGGCCCAATTCCATCGATAGGACTGATAGCCCCACCAAGCACGTGATATAAACCTCTGAACTCTCGAGTCTTTTCAATGGCTTGAACATCTTTAGATTCTTCAACCACACAGATAGCTTCTTTAGTTCTTCTCGGATCTCTGCAGATATTGCAAAACTCATGTTCAGAAATGTTGCCACAAACACTACAAAAACGAACTTTCTCTTTTACTTCTAACAGAATGCGTGCTAAATCTTTAGCCTGCTCGTCATCTGTTTGAACTAGATAGAAAGCAATTCGTTGAGCTGACTTAGGTCCAACTCCAGGCAATCTTGATAAGGCATCAATCAGGTCCTGAACAATACCTTCATACATTTATTTATCGCCTTCGATTGGATCTGCGCCAAGAATATCTCTAAGCACTGAATCACCCATTTGAGCATCAGGGTCAATTAGCTTATTGCGCTTATCGTTAAGGGATTCTTCTTTTACTTCAACAACTTTAGTAATCGGTTCAGTGACCATTTGAGGTGCTGCTGCAGTTGCTGCCCGATACTTCACTCGAATACCAAGGACCTCAAATATTGCTCTGCGCAAAACTTCAGATGGTGAATTAGTGCCACCAGCTCTAAACAATTCTTTATCAGCATCATTAGCAAAAACTAAGTCAATAACTTCACCATCAAAAGCAACTGGCTTCTGCGGCAAAACCACCTGCCATGCAGATCTAGAAATACCAGCAAGCTTGGTCAAAATATCTGGCCAGGCATTCATGAAATCAGCCTGAGTAACTGCTGCTACTTGGACCGGCGTCTCAACTGGCGCAGAACTCGTTGGCGCTGCTGCAGAACTTGTTGCAGGTGCAGGAGCAGTGCCACCCATGCCGATGCGACGCTCAAGTCTTTCAATGCGAGCAAGGGACCCATTTTCAGTTTGGTCTTGCTCAGGAACTAGAACCTTGGCCACCATCAGTTCAAGCTGCAATTTAGGGCTGGTGGCACCGTTCATGCGGTTCAAACCTTCAGAGATAACTTCAGCCGCATAGTTGAGCTCTGCTCTGCCGAATTTTTCAACTTGAAGTCTCATGCGATCTAGTTGATCCTGTGGCATGTCTCTAAGCACATTCTTAGCAGCCAAACCTACTGAACCAACAATGATCAAATCTCTGATTCGTTCTAACAAGTCTTCAACGAAACGGTGAGGGTCTTGCCCGCTCTGAATAACCTTGTCTACGTTAGCGAAAACTTCAGC
>DDPP01000039.1:2583-2894 GCA_002342255.1 Micrococcales bacterium UBA2465 | reverse complement strand
CCGATGAAGACATTCAAGACAATCATCGCAATAAGAAGAAATAGTGAAACCGCCAATAAAAAATATCCGACAGCTCTTAGACCTTCCAATTTGGCTTTAGAATTTTTCATTGCTTTTCCCCAGCCAACCGGTCAGCTCTTATCGCATAATCAATTTCTCTATTGATTTTTGATACATAGACAAACAAGATAATTGAAATTACTAAAGCTAAAGCCCCACCTAACATAAGTGCAGGACCTGGATCATCGGAACAACTAGCTTGGCTAGCCGAAAATATCTGTCTTGCGCTAACACATAGCCCGTGCAAACCA
>DDPP01000039.1:0-2530 GCA_002342255.1 Micrococcales bacterium UBA2465 | reverse complement strand
ACACATAGCCCGTGCAAACCACTGTAGATAATACCTGCCACAAAAAGACAAGGCGATGCAACTGATCCCAGAATGGCAAAGGTTAAAGTGATGGCTTTTGTTGATTTCATTTGACTAATGCTTGAGTTCATTGATATCCCCTTTCGAACTCCCCTAGCAACTAGATTATTAGACAAGGAGGGAAATTGGCTACCCAAACGCAATGGCTAAAACTGCAGATACTTTCTGCCGCTTCGGGCATCTCCTTTTTGGGTAGCGCTATGACTACCTTTGCGGTTGTGCTTAGAGACAAGAACTCTCAAGGTCCAGCTGGAGTTTCAGTGCTATTCCTTTGCATGCTGTTGCCTGCTATATTCTTATCTCCCTGGGCAGGTTTGTTAGCAGATCGTTACAGCACCAGAAGACTAATGCCACCACTTTTAGCTCTGATGAGTCTGTGCAGTTTGAGCCTTGCCTTTGGTTTTCCCATTTGGTGGTCCTATTTTGCCCTGCTGGTTTCTTCCTCGGCTAACACAGCGGTGAACGCGTCTTTCAATGCCCTCATTCCGAGTTTGACCACCAAAGAGGATCTGACCAGAGCCAATGGGCTGCAAACCACTTTCTCGGCCATGGGATCTTTGATTGCTCCTGCGGTTGGCGGAATCTTGGTCTCGACCACTGGTTTCTTCTGGCCGTTCATAATCGATAGTGTCTCGTTCCTAGTTTTGATTTTGGTAATTCTGTTACTCAAAGTAGATAGAACCATAGGAACACATACCGATGAAGGCCTGAAAGTTCTCGCCGGGCTCAAATTTGTCTTCCAAGACAAATTAGTTCGCTCCATTGTGATTCTGGTCACCGTCTTGATTGTCTCCCTGGGAGTTATTCAAGTCGGGGAAGTATTCCTAATTATTGATGAACTAAAAGGTGACCCACTTATCTACGGGCTGGTCGGGGCTATCTTTGCTTCTGGAGCAGTTATTGGCGGTGTCTTTGCAGCCTTAACCAAAGTGCCGATGCGCTATCACCTGATAATTGTTAGTGTTGCAATCATTTATGTTGCTGTGGCAGTTATCACCATTGGCAATGCGCACCACTGGTGGGTAGTTATGGTTTTTGGTTTCATCGGTGGAATTGCAATGTCTCTGCTAAATGCCTATGGCACAGGGCTGGTGCAGCATCGAACACCAGATGAGGTTAGAGGAAGAGTCATGTCAACTTTTTCCGCAGTGATTACGGTTGGAACTGCCACCAGTATGGGTTTAGCAGGAGCGGCAATATCTACTTTTGGAGTTAGGAATGTTTTTGTTGGTGCTGGAATTTTGGGACTAATCATTATTTTTTCGTTAGGTCCGTCAGTTATCAAGAACCGACCAAGATATCCCAAAGAAAATTAGAATTCGATTCGCTGCTCCCAGCTAACTAACTTGTCTTGAACTTCTTTTATATTCACATGGCCAACATCAACATTTTCTTTTATTGCCTGTGCGGCGGCAACACCAGCAGCTTGGCCAAGCTGCATGTAGTGAGGCTCCATTCGCAGCGCACTATAGCCAAGTGGTGAAGCTGAAACTCCAACACTAACTAAGAGGTTATCCGGGCCTGTTCTCGGAACCATTATTGAATACGGTAAATGAAAAACTGTTGAGGAACCAAATCTGGTGTAATCGCGGTAAAGAACGTTCTTATACTGGATGCTCAAAGTCAACTTATTATCAGTCGGATAAAAGCCCAAACCGATGCTATCTGGCGGATTATTTCCTTTGATTAGATCATTAGCAGTGACTGTTTGCTGGCCCAACAAACGTCTACCTTCTCTGATGTATGGCTCGTATGGAATATTGTTGTTGTCAGTCCATTCATCTGAACACATTCCGAAACCTGAAAGAGTTAATCGATCCGTCTCGGTTGGACTTTCATCACTCTGCAAAAAAGCCATAAATGACTCTATGTAGTGTGAAGCTAATTTATTTGTGGCATTTCTAGTATTTGGACTTTCGAAATAGCTCAAGGGGATTGGGAAGTTTGTGAAAGAGTTCGTAGAGTTAGCGTCCCACTTTCTGCCGGCAACCACAGCTAAGGTGAAGAACCTAGTTACCTTGTGAGCTGCACTGTTATGGCAATTGGCACACCCTTCTGCATAAGCAGCCTTGACAATCATCTTCCAGGCGGGGATGTATTTCTTATCCTCTGGGTAAAGCTTTAGTTTTCTACCGGTTTTATCTTTAGTCATGCAGAAGCGGAAGGTCATGGTCGGCATGCCAGAAGTCAGGTCAACCTGGTTAGGGTCAAAGTTTTCTGGATGCTGCATGAAAGGCAGTAATCCAAGACTGGTTTTCTCCACTGGAGTCATCTCTTCCGGCAGGGTGAATCTAGCCCTAAATTCAGGCTTCATCTCTTGGTAGTCCTTGTATTTAAAGAGATCTTTCCGGCCAAGGTTAAATGCTGTTTTAGTTAGTGGCATCAAGTCTCCGGTATAGGAAGAATCGATGAATTCGTTGGCGCAGAAACTCTCAGCAGTGGTCGTCTTGAGGCAGGTAATCTTTGAGCC
>DDPP01000071.1 GCA_002342255.1 Micrococcales bacterium UBA2465 | reverse complement strand
TAAGGCCAGGAATAGGCCCTACCTTATCGATGTCAGATTCAATGCGAGCAGCTTCCGCCTCTTCAGGTCCAACCAAAGGAAGACGGACTCTAGGGCTAGCAATTTGACCCAAACCGTTGAGGATGTATTTCGCTGCCACAGTGCCCGGCACATGTGTCATGGTTGCTCGCACTAACGGTTCTAGAGCGTTATGGACATTCAATGCAGCGTTGAAGTCATTTGCATTGGTTGCATCAACTAGCTCACGGTATGCCTTAGGTGCGATGTTTGTTGTCACACCAATTAGACCAGTTGCACCAAGTGAAAGGTGAGGTAAGACGTTGCTGTCATCACCCGAGAAGTAAATGAGATCAGTTTCGTTAAGAACTCTTGAAACCTGCGCAAAGTCTCCCTTAGCATCTTTGATTGCAACGATGTTCGGGTGCTTAGCGGCACGAAGAATGGTTTCGAATTGAATTGGAATACCAGTTCTACCTGGAATGTCATAAAGAATCACAGGAAGATCTGTTGCATCAGCAATCAATCTGAAGTGAGTTAGCACACCAGCTTGGGTTGGCTTGTTGTAGTAAGGAGTGACAATCATCACACCGTCAGCACCGGCCTCTTCACTTGCTTTGTATAGCTGAAGAGCATGAGCAGTTTCGTTTGCACCACCACCGGTGATGATCTTGGCTCTCCCAGCAGCAACTGACTTTCCGACTCTAACCAACTGAATCTTCTCAGCGTCGGTTAGCGTGCTGGTCTCACCTGTAGTACCGGTAATAACAACACCATCGGCACCATTAGAAATGACATAGTCAAGGTGCTTCTCGGTTGCATCCCAGTCCACTTCACCTTCAGAGGTCATAGGTGTGACAAGTGCGACCAGTACCTGGCCAAAGAGATCTTTATGCTTTTGCGACATGAGTAAAGATTAGCGGGCTAAGGCGCTACTCGACCATTCTCATTAAAAGCCTTGTAGGTGTATGGCATTAGCTCTGCCCAGAAATCTTCCATCTTCTCAGCACACATTTCAATTTCACGCTGAGGGAAAGATGGGAAGTGGGTTCCTTCACGCTTGGTTCTTAGGCTCAAGAAGTTCATCAGAGCTCGTGAGTTCATGGTGACATACACCGATGAATAAATGTTTAGCGGCAATACAATACGCGCCACTTCCCTAGCGACTCCTGCTTCAAGCATGCGCTGGTAAGACTCGTAGGCATTAGTTGCTGTGGTTCTAGCTTCTTGCTGCACTAGCGCAATCTGCTCGGCTGAACCAGGCAGGAACTCGTAATGGCCGGTTTTACCTACCTGAACTAAGTTGCGCTCAGGGGCTGGAACATAAAAAACAGGATTCAGTTCACGGTATCTGCCTGACTCTTCGTTATACGAAGCAATTCGGTGGCGCATGAATTCTCTAAAGACAAAGATTGGGGCCTGCACATAGAAAGTCATGGAGTTGTGCTCAAAAGGTGAACCGTGGCGATCACGCATCAGGTAATTGATCAACCCTTTGCTTCGCTTCTCATCTTCACTGGCATCAGTAGCAGCAGCTGCAGACTCTAAGGTTTGCTCACCTTGAGTTGAAACTCTAGCCGCAAAGAGCACATCGCTGTCAGCAGCACTAGCTCTGACCAACTCAACGGTTACATCACTACGAAAAATAATCTCAGACACGTCCTAAAGCCTACCTTTGGTTCAATGCGATTGCCTTGCGCATCGCCTTTCTGGCGAGTTTCCGATTCCCACATGCATCATAAGCAAGGCCCAGGGCAAACCACCTTCTCCAGTTTTCTGGATCTTGTCTGGTCTGCTCTTGATACTCAGGAAATTCCTGCAAAGCCTCCGCTTTGTTTGCCCGCCCTGAAGGTAAAGTGCTGAATTTGAATCTAGGCCAAGCATCTTCTGCTTCGAGCTGTTTACCTAGTTTTTCTACAGCTAGACCAAATCTAAGTTCGCTCCAAATACCCCAAGCGCCGAATAAAGGGAGAACCAAAATGAAGACGCCCATCGCTTTACTTATTGGGTTAGGTTGGTTGAAAAATAAAATACCCTGTTGGCCAAGTAATGCCAAATACATGACCACCAGAGCGGTCATCACCACAGCACCTAGTTTCGCACCAGTCATCTAGATGCCTAAAACCTTATCTAGACCGACGGTTAGACCTTTGGAAGAATTTGCAAATCTAATTGCATGAAGAATTCCCTTAGCATATGCCTGCACTGAAGTTGCAACGTGAGAGATGGCTAGCAGTTCCTGATCTCCGGCCAGCAAGACCTCCTGTTTTGCTGAAGCAGATTCCAATCTCAGGCTGTGAATTGGAATGCCAGAAACTACCTGTCCCCTTGCTTCCTGGCCTACCCCAGGAACAAGACCTGCGTCTTTTCCAGATTCTTTTCTGCTGGCGGCAATCATCTCTGCTGTTCGAGTAGCAGTTCCAGAAGGTGAATCTTTCTTACCGGCATGGTGCGTTTCAATAATTTCGATTGAATCAAAGTATTTAGCCGCTTCAGCTGCAAATTTGGACCCCAACACTGAGCCAACTGAGAAATTTGGGATTAGGACAACACTTGAATTTTCGCAGCCTGAAGTTGCGCTTAGGATGTTGTTTTCAGTCCAACCACTGGTTGCAATTACCAAGCTAATTTCCTTGCTAATCGCGAAATCCAGAACTGACTTGCTAGCTTCCAGATTGGTAGCCTCAAAGATTACATCGGCTCCTATTACTTCAGACAGCTCTGATTTAGAATCCAAAGTCGCATGAAGTTCAAGATCTTGGGCTGCGTCAACTAGCTCAACAGCTAATTTACCCATTCTGCCTGTCGCACCGACTACCGCTACCCTAATACCCATGTGAAAAACCTACTATCTAAATAAACTCGTCGAAAACATTTTCCTGAAGTTCGCCAACTGCAACAAAAGAATGCTCAAACTCGAACATTGCCTTGGCAACCTGCTGGACATCTTCCAGGCTTACCGCTTCATAGCGTTTGAAAACTTCATCCAGGTCATTGAACTCACCATCACTTAACTCAGCTGATGACAGACGTGACATCTTGGCCTGACTACTTTCAAATTTCAATGCCAAACCGCCAGAGATGTTTCCCTTGGCAAGAGCTAGCTCTTCAGTCGAGATTCCATCGCTAGCCACCTTGCCGAGTTCCTCAAGCATTAGTTTGATAACTTCTTTAG